>JAQUAC010000078.1 GCA_028687415.1 Acidocella sp.
GGAGCGACGCTGAATGGCCCCTGGGCGATGCCGGAGATTTTCCCCTTCCTGGCCAAGACCGCGAACGTGGCGCCGGAAGAGATGCTGCGCGTGTTCAATTGCGGCGTGGGCATGACGCTGATCGTCTCCGACGCCGAGGCCGCCATGGACGTGTTGCGCGCGGCGGGCGAGACGCCGTTCCTGCTCGGCCACGTCACGGACAGGCCGGGCGTGGAGATTGAAGGCACGGAGAAGCTGTTCGCATGAAGCCGCGCGTCGCCGTGCTCATCTCGGGGCGCGGTTCGAACATGGAAGCGCTGGTGAAAGCCGCGCAGGCGCCGGGCTACCCGGCGGAGATCGTGCTCGTGCTTTCCAACAAGCCGGATGCGGCGGGGCTGGAGATCGCGCGGCAGCTTGGCGTGCGGGCGGAGGCAATTCCCGCCAAGCCGTTCGGCAAGGACCGCGAGGCGCATGAGCGCGCCATTGATGCCGCCTTGGTGGCGGCGGGCGTCGATATCGTCTGCCTGGCCGGGTATATGCGCCTGCTCACGCCGTATCTGGTGGGGCGCTGGGCGGGGCGGATGCTGAATATTCACCCCAGCCTGCTGCCGGAATTTCCGGGGCTGGATACGCATGCCCGCGCGCTGTCAGCCGGGGCGAAGCAGCATGGCTGCACCGTGCATCTGGTGACGGAGGGCATGGATGAAGGCCCGGTGCTGATGCAGGCCGCCGTGCCTGTGCTGCCTGGTGACACCGAGGACGATCTGGCCGCCCGCGTGCTGGCGCAGGAACACTCGGTCTACCCCGCCGCTCTGGCCACGCTGGCCGAAAAAATCCGCTTGCAAGCGTAAGGCGCGACCTCATACACCTGCGGTATAAAAACGCGGGGGAATGAAAATGGCGACTGAAACGCGGCCCAACCTGCCGGAGACAGTGGATTTTGACGCGTCGTCGAAACACGGCTGGGAGGTCTTTACCAAATTCCTGTTCGGCAATGCTGCGGCAGCCATCCTGCTGCTGGTGCTCATTGCCGCGCTCACCGTCTGGCGGTAGGTAGACCGGTCTGTCTACGTCTCAGCGATAACCATGCGCAGCAGGCGGCGCTGCGTGTCGTCAAATCCCATCTGGCGATAGAGGTTGTAGGCGCGCTGGTTTGGCGCTTCTACCTCCAGCAGCAGGACGCGGATGCCAACCTCCCGCGCGGCCTCTATGGCCAGGGCAACGGCCAGCTTGCCGAGACCGCGCCCGCGCAAGCCGGGGAGCAGATAAATGTCGTCGATGAAGCCGTCAGTGCCGCCATTCTCCACGCTGTAGCCCAGCGTGAGGATGAAGAACCCGGCGGTGGCGCCGTCCTCCTCAAGTATATAGGCCGGGGCCAATGGCTCCCCGGCGGAGACATGGGTGAGGGTGGCCTCGCCCGCCGCGTCCAGCGGCGAGCCGTCCTCAATGTGGAAATCCCGCGACATCTGCAGCAGCAAGGGCGCGTCCTCGGGCGTGGCGCGGCGGGCGATGAGGGTCATCGCAGGGTCAGCGCGGTGGCGCGCTCCTCTGCCACGTCCAGCGCGGCTTCCACCGCGCCGCGCATGAAGAAGCGCATGATGCCGCGCGGTTTGGTTGGGTGCAGCCAGGCGGGGCGGGCATCCTTGCCGCCAAGCTCTTTCACCGCGGTATCGACATCGCCGAAACCATCGACAAGCCCGAGGGTGAGGGCACGCTCGCCCAGCATGTAGCCACCGTCGAAAATCTTGGTCTCGTCCTGTGTCAGCCGCGCGCCGCGCCGCTCCCGCACCCAGGCTTTGAACATGGCGTGGGCCTCGTCCAGCATCTCGCGGGTGAAGGCTTCGTCCTCGGGCTTGAGGGGAGCAAAGATGTCGTTGCGGCGCTTGTTCTCCCCGGCGGTGAATACGCGGCGCTCAATGGCGTGGCGGGCGATGAACTTGTCCAGCCCGAAGCCGCCGGTGACGACTCCGATGGAGCCGACGATGGAGAGGCGGTTGGTGAGAATCCGGTCCGCCGCACAGGCAAGCCAGTAGCCGCCGGAAGCGCCGACATCGCCGATGATTGCGGTGACCGTAACCCCTGTTTCCGCCGCGTGGCGGCGGATGAACTGGCCGATCAAATCTGACTGCGCCGCTGAGCCGCCGGGGCTCTCAATGGCCAGGATCAGGTTCTTGCTCTTTTTTGCCTGGGCGAAGCCGCGCTCGATGGGAGCCGTATAGGCAGCCAGATTGATGGCGCCAGGCCGCGCGGCGATGAGGCCGCGAAAGGCGATGACGGGGATTTTCGTGCGCTGCCAGGGAAGTTTCATACGGCGTAGTGTAGAGGTTAATCGGAGGCGGAGGCAAACCTGGCTTGGTGTTCCTGTTCGTAGATGTAATCCCGTGTCAGGGGCAGGGCCTCCTGCTGGCGCAGGATCTGGATCTGGAAGTTCATGTGATCCGTGAGGCGGAAGGCCAACTCGGAGGCGGAGAGGTAAAACTCGAACATGCGGCAGAAGCGCTGGTCATAGATTGTGCAGATTGCATCGCGGTTGGCGGCGAAGCGGCGGCGCCAATGCGCCAGGGTTTTCGCGTAATGCAGGCGCAGGATCTCGATGTCCGAGGTGATGAGGCCGGATGTCTCCAACGGGGCCAGGACCTCGGACAGCGCCGGGGAGTAGCCGCCGGGAAAGATGTATTTAGCGATCCAGGGATTTGTCGCCCCAGGCCCATCGAACCGGCCGATGGAGTGCAGCAGGGCCACGCCGTCGGGCTTCAGGCAACGCTTGATGGTGGCGAAAAACGCCGGGTAGTTGGGCACCCCGACATGCTCGAACATGCCCACGGAGACGATGCGGTCGAACGGCCGGTCCAGCGCCCGGTAGTCCAGCAGCTCAAAATTTACCCGTTCCGCCAGTCCGGCCTCGGCCACGCGGGCACGAGCAGCTGCCAGTTGTTCCTCCGAGAGGGTGATGCCGGTGACGCGGGCGCCGTAATCACGCGCCAGGGTCAGCGCCATGCCGCCCCAGCCGCAGCCGATATCCAGCACCGTGAGGTCTGGCTGGTCCAGCTTCAGCTTGGCGGCGATGTGGCGCTTCTTGGCGGCCTGGGCTTCCTCCAGCGTTTCATCGCCACGGGGGAAATAGGCGCAGGAATATTGCCGGTCGCGGTCCAGGAAAAGTGAGTAGAGCCTGCCGTTCAAATCATAATGATGCGCCACGTTATGCTTGGCGCGGCTGGCATTGTTGGCTTGCAGAATGGGGCGGAGCAGGCGGCCTAGTTTAGCGTTCCATTCCAGCAAAGGCAGGCGCGTGTCGCGCAGATTATCCAGAAGCACGCAAAGCACGTCGTGAATGCTGCCATTTAGGGGGGTTATGCGGCCATCCATATAGCCTTCCCCCAGGGCGAGACCGGGGTTGATGGCCATGTGGCGCACGCTGGCGGCATCGGTGAATTTTATCCCGGCGTGGTAGCCCTGACCGTCGCCGTATTCGCTGCGTGAGCCGTCAGGCCAGATGACAAGGAACGCCCCGCGCCGGACGAGGCCAGCCAAAATCCGCGCCAAAAGCTTTTGATGGAGCCAGGACACTTCACCCTCCGTTCTGCACAGGGAACTAAGCTAGGTATCGCGGGCTGACTAAAAAAGGGGTGAAAATGAAAACGGCCCCCGCTTTTGGCGGAGGCCGTCCATGGTTTCCGGTAAAACGGAGCGGATTACGCCGCTTCGCCTTCCTCTTCCTGGCCGAAGAGCGGCCCGAGCTCGGGCTTCTCGTCCTGTTCCTGCACGATGGCCTCGCCACGCGCCTGCTTCTCAGCTTCCTCGAGGCTGCGGGCCACGTTCACCTTCACGTCGATGATGACTTCCGGGTGCAGCTCGATGCGCACCGCGGAAATGCCCAGCGCCTTGATGGGGTGAACCAGGAGAACCTGGTTGCGGGTAATGCCCAGGCCGGAGGAGGTTGCGGCCTCGGAGATGTCGCGGCTGGAGACCGAACCGTACAGCGCGCCGGACTCGGAAGCCTGGCGGATGAGGGTGACGGTCAAGCCGGCGACGCGCTCGGCCACACGCTCGGCCTCGTCGCGACGCTTGATGTTCTGCGCTTCCAGCTGGACGCGCTCACGCTCGAAGCGCTCGCGGTTTGCCTTGGTGGCGCGCACGGCCTTGCCCTGCGGCAGGAGGTAGTTGCGGGCGTAGCCCGGCTTCACCTGCACCATCTCGCCCATCTGGCCGAGCTTCTCGACGCGCTGCAGGAGGATCAGTTCAACGTTTGCCATTTTCTCTGCTCCTCTCTTAGGTCAGCACGTAGGGGAGCAGCGCCAGGAAGCGGGCGCGCTTGATGGCCTTCGCCAGCTCGCGCTGCTTCTTGCCGGACACGGCGGTGATGCGCGACGGCACGATCTTGCCGCGCTCGGACAGGAAGCGCGACAGCAGGCGCACGTCCTTGTAGTCGATGACCGGCGCGCCGGGACCGGAGAACGGGCAGGATTTCTTCCGGCGGAAGAACGGGCGGCGGGCGCCCACGGCCGGACGGCGGAGGCCCGGATTCGGTTCGTTGGTTTCGGACATTAGATTTCCTCCTCGGTGCCGTAATCGTCACGATCGGCACGGAACTCGTCACGGGCGCGGAACTCTTCACGGCCTTCGTCGAAGCCGCGCTTGCGGCCGGACTCGAAGCGGCCAGCGGGCTCGGGCCCACGGAAGGAGCGCTCGCGCTCGTCCGACTTACGGGACAGGATGATGGACGGCTCTTCGGAGATCTCGTCGATACGGATCGTCATGAAGCGCAGCACGTCTTCGTTCAGGGTCAGCTGGCGCTCCAGCTCCTTCATCGCCGGGTGAGTGGCTTCAACGCCCAGCAGGATGTAGTGGCCCTTGCGGTTTTTCTTGATCCGGTAGGCGAGGGAGCGCAGGCCCCAATATTCGCGCTTCTTGACAGCGCCGCCATCGGCTTCGAACTGGGCAATCAGGGTATCGGCCACGGCGTCAACCTGGGCCTGGGTGATCTCGCTACGCGCGATGACCACGGTTTCATATAGCGGCATTTTCTACTCCACCCTTTGGCTGATCAGCTCTGGCCTTGGTCGGGCCCCCCGAAATCGGGGCGAGCATAGCCAGACGCGATGCCTCGCGCCCGGCAGGGAAGGCGAGCCTTTGGCACGTCGGCGGCGGAAAAACAAGAGGGAAGCGCGGAAAACCGCCGATTTTAGGGGGCGCGGCGGGCTTGTTCGATTTGCTCGCGGGTTTTGTACTGGCTGAGAGCGTAGACCGACCATAGCGCGGCGGGGATCCAGCCGATCAGGGTGATTTGCAGCACCAGACAGATGATGCCCGCGAAGGGGCGGCCGATGGTGAAGAACTGGAGCCAGGGCAGGAAGATCGCGAGGAAAAGGCGCATGCTGGTACCCTATGCCTGTTGGGGGGGCAGAAGCAACTTCGCTTCCACCACGTCCGGCTCATCGGGGATGCGGGCGATGGTGAAACCAAGGTGCTTGATGAAAGAGAGCATGGGAGCGTTGTCGGCCAGGATCTGGCCGTTGATCTCGGCCACCCCCTTCGCGCGGCCCCAGTCGATGACCGCGCGCATCAGCGCCGTGCCGAGGCCGAGGCTCTTGCCGGCGGGCTCCACAGCCACGGCGAACTCGGCGGACTGGCCGTCCGTGTCGTTCCGCACCAGACGGGAGACGCCCATGGTCTCGTTATTGGATTCGCGCACGGCGATGATCGCCATCTCGCGGGTGTAGTCCACATCCGTGAGGCGGGAGATCTGCTCGGGCGGCACGTTGCGCATGGGGGAGAAGAACCGGTAGCGCATGTCCTCGGCGGTGAAGCGGGCGAGCATGGCGGCGTGGGCGTCGGCGTCCTCGGGGCGGATGGGGCGCAGGATGAAGCTCTGTCCCTTGCTCTCGTAGCGGCGGGTCAGCTCGCTCGGGTAGGGGGAAATGACCAGCGGCGGGCGTTTCTCGTCAGGTGGACGCAGCTTGATTCTGGCGCTGGCGGCCAGCACCCCGTTCTCGTTGGCGAAGAGCGGGTCCAGGTCCAGCGTGTGCAGCTCCGGTGTGTCGATGACGAGTTGGCTGACGCGCACCAGGGTTTTGGCGATGGCGTCTTCGTCCGCCGCCGGCTGGCCGCGATGGGCCGCGAGCTGCGGGGCGATGGCGGAGCGGCGGATGAGCGCGTGCGCCAAGGCTAGGTTGAGCGGCGGGAGCCCGGCGGCCAAGCCGGAGAGGTCGTCGCGGTCGCCGCCGCCGGCGCCAAAGCCGATGACCGGGCCGAGAATCGGGTGATCGGAGACGCGGATGCGCAGGGCCGTGCCGCGCGGGGCCTGACTTTGGATGATGAATTCGGCGCCGCCAAGGCTCAGCCCGTGCTCGGTCAGGCGGGCAAGGATGATGCGCGCGGCATCGCGCACGGCGTTTTTGTCAGGCAGGTCCAGCGCCACCGAGCCTTCCAGCCGACTGGCGGGCATGTCCGGGTGGTAGAGTTTGACCACGGCGGGGAAGCCGAGCGTGGCCGCGGCTTCGGCCGCTGCTTCGGGCGTGGTGGCGTGGCGGCTGCCGATGGTCGGCACATGATAGGCGGCAACGATGGCGAGCGCGTCGTCCTGCGCCAGCGTGTCGTGTCCTTTGGCGCGCGCGGCCTCTATGCGTCCGGCGACGCTGGCGGCGTTGGGCGAGATGGTGAGCACCTCGGCCGCCGGTAATTCACGCGCGGCAGCGCGGTTGCGGCGGTTTTGCAGCAGATGCCGGAAGCCGGCGACGGCGCTTTCAGGGGTTTCGAAACAGGCGAGTCCCACCTGGGAGAGGCGGTGGCGGTGCTCCAGCCCATTGGCTTCGCCCATGGCGGCGATGAGCAGCGGGGTTTTCACGGTTTTGGCGCAGGCGGTCAGGGCCTCGATGGCGGCCATGTCGTTGCCGCCGGAGGGGGCGTGGATGACAAGCAGGCCGCCGACCTCAGGAGCGGAGGAGAGCAGGGCGGCAACATCCGCCAGCTTGGTGGGGCTGGTTTTGCCGGCGAAGATGGGGCCGTAAGTCGACACCTTGCCCAAGGTAAGGGAGAGTACTTGCGCCGTCTCCGGCGTGAGGGTGGCCAAAGTGAGGCCGGAGCGCAGCGCCTCGTCCGCCGCCAGCCGTCCGATGGCGACGGAGTGGGTGACGCTGGCGAGGGTTTCCCCGCGCGCGGGCTTGACGCGGGTGAGGGTTTCCGCCGCCGCCAGGAACTCGCTGATGGAGCCGGTGAGCAGCACGCCGGCGCGGGAGAGCCAAGCCTCCAGTGCGGTGATGGAGCCGCCCAGCGCATCGCGCAGCAGCATGCCCGGCGCGATGGCAACCACCGGGCGCAGCCGGGCGGCGGCGCGGGCGGCGGAAAAGAACTGCCGGGGGTCACGCAGGCGGTCGATCTCCAGCATGATCGCGGCGGTGCTGGCGTCGCGGCAGAGATGGTCCAGAATCAGGCCGAAGCCGATATCTGAATTGCCGCCAATGCCGATGAGGTGGCTGAAGCCAATGCCGTTGGGGACCGCCCAGTCGATGACCGTGCGGGCGATGGAGGAGGATTGCCCGACCAGTGCCACGCGCCCCTGGCCCGGCACCAGTGGAAAGGCCGAGGCGTTGAGCCCGATGCCGGGGAGGACCATGCCGAAGGAATGCGGGCCGAGCACGCGGATGCCGGCGGCGCGGGCCATCTCGCTCAGGCCCTTGGCCTGGGAGAGCACGATGGCGCCGCGAGCCCCGCTGGCCGCATGGCGGGCCAGCGCTGCGGGAATATGTTCGGCGGCGTCGGCCACCAGAGCGAGGTCGGCGTTTTCCGTGCCCTCAGCCTCGGTGACGATGGTGCCGGTGAAGCCGCCCGACTGAAGATTGGCCAAGGCCTGCTGGCCCAGCGGTGTCGCGGTACCGCTGAGGCTGACGATCTTCGGGTGGAACATATGCGCGATGTCGAAGCGCCGTTTTGCCGCCACGGTCATGATGGCCTCCTACATTTTCTTGCTATTATACACCCTGTCATGCATGCGCGGCCATGATCCCGCCCCTGCCGCGGCGCAAAAAACTGGTCTAGGATGCAAGGACCATGAATTCGTTTGATCCCCCCCTGATGCCCGGCCTCTCCCAACGCATGCCACCCAGCAACGTTCAGGCTGAGCAGGCGCTGCTTGGCGCGCTACTGGCCAATAACAAGGCTTATGAACGGGTTTCCGAGTTTTTGGCGCCCGAACATTTCGCCGATCCGGTGCATGCGCGCATCTATCAGGCCATCGCGCGGCGCTGCGAGGCCGGACAGATCGCCGATCCGGTGACGCTACGCGCAGAGTTCGAGCATTCCGGTGTGCTGGATGACGTGGGCGGTACGGCCTATCTGGCCAAGCTGCTCTCGGCCATGGTCGGTATCATCAATGCCGGGGATTACGGCCGGGTGATCCGCGACGCCTGGCTGCGGCGCCAGCTGATCGATGTGGGCGAGGCGGTGGTGAACCGCGCCTTTGGTGCTGACCCGGAGCTGGATGGCGCCTCGCAGATCGAGGCCGCTGAGCAGACGCTCTTCAACCTGGCGACGCAGGGCGGCAGCGAGGGCAAGGGGCTGACCTTCCGGCAGGCGTTGACCGAGGCGATTGAGGTGGCCTCGAAGGCGTTCCAGAATCAGGGCTCCGTCTCGGGCCTGGATACCGGGTTGCGCGACCTGAACAAGCGCACCGGCGGGCTGCACCCGTCTGACTTGGTGATTCTGGCCGGGCGGCCGGGCATGGGCAAGACGGCGCTGGTGACGAAGATCGCCTATGGCGGGGCCAAGGCCATGCTGGCCAATGCAAGGGTGGACAACCCCAACGCCATGGCCAAGCAATGCGTGGCCATCTTTTCGCTGGAAATGAGCGCCGACCAGTTGGCGACACGTTTGCTGGCCGAAGAAGCGCGGGTTTCCTCCGACAAGATCCGGCGCGGTGAGATTTCGTCCCGCGATTTCGACACCTTTGTTAAGGTGAGCCGGGAGATCTCGGATATCCCGATCATCATCGATGACACACCCGCGATCACGCTCTCGGCGCTGCGCACGCGCTGCCGGCGGTTGCTGCGCACGCAGGGGCTGGGGCTGGTTATCGTCGACTATTTGCAGCTCATGCGCCCGGCGGCGGGCACCAAGCCGGAAAGCCGTGTGCTGGAGATCAGCCAGATCACGCAGGGGCTGAAGGCCATCGCCAAGGAGCTGGCGGTGCCGGT
>JAQUAC010000079.1 GCA_028687415.1 Acidocella sp.
TGACCGCGCAGGTGGTCTATCAGGCGCTGCACCATGGCAGCCTGAAGCTGGACCAGACCGTGCCCATCTCCGTGAATGCCTGGCACCAGCAGGGCTCCACCATGTTCATCGATCCAAAATCCGTGGTGACCGTGGACCAGTTGCTGCACGGCCTCATCATCGATTCCGGCAATGATGCCGCGACCGCGCTCGCCGAGCAGGTGGCCGGCAGCACGGATGCCTTTGTGCAGATGATGAACAGGACCGTCGCCAAGCTGCACCTGACCGACACTAACTACACCAACGTCACCGGCCTGCCGGACCCGGCGTTGCACACCTCGGCCATGGACGTGGCACTGCTCTCCGCCGCCATGCTTCAGGACGAGCCCGAGATTTTGAACATCTCCAAGATGCAGAGCTACACCTACAACAACATCACGCAGCGGAGCTGGAATCCGGTTCTGTTCAAGGACCCGACCGTGGACGGGCTGAAGACCGGCCTCACCGATGAGAGCGGCCACTGCATCGACGCCACGGCCCTACGCGGCAACATGCGGCTGATCGCCGTGGTGACCGGCGGCCCAACCTGGAGTGAGAGCACGGCGGCCATCGAAGCCCTGCTCAATTACGGGCAGCGCTTCTTCACCGACTCCAAGATCGCCACCGCCGGGCAACCCATCGACACGCTGAAGAGCGACGCGCTGGATAGCGGCAGCGTGCCAGTGGGTCCGGCCAAGGACATCGTCCTCACCTTGCCGGTGGAGGCTGTCAACTCCACGGCACACAGCATCACCTACACCGCGGACCTCACCCCTGGCGTCACCAAGGGCGAGACGCTGGGCGACGTGACCTACACCGCCAACGGCAAGACCCTGGCCACCGTGCCGGTGGTGGCGCTGGCCGATTCCCCGCCGGCGAGCTTCATGACCAAACTCAAGAACAAGCTGAGAAAATACCTATGAGCGACACCCTGCCCGATCGGCTGTCCATTGACCCGGATAGCAAGTTTTACGACCAAACCATACTGGAGCGCGGCATCGGCATCCGCTTCAACGGCACCGAGAAGACGAATGTCGAGGAATATTCCGTCTCCGAGGGCTGGGTGAAAGTCTCCGTCGGCAAAACCATGGACCGCCGCGGTAAACCGCTGACGATGAAACTCAAGGGCAAGGTCGAGCCCTATTTCCGGGATACGGCGGAAGCCTGAACCGCTTGGCCGGGGTAGGCCCCTACCCCGGCCGTTTCATATCCACCCGGCTCTCCGGCAAAATCTCGGCATAAGCTGTCGGCCCGCCTGCGCGGAGCAAGATATGCGCGCCGAACGTGTCGAACACGCCATCCTTCAACAACTCCGGCGCTATATGCACGCCCACTACCTCGCCCAGCACCAGCCAAACCTGCGCCGGGTCGCCCTTATAGCCCTTAAGCTGCACGATATCCGCCACCTTGCACTCAAAATTCACCGGGCTGGCGGCCACGCGCGGCGGTTTCACCAAACAGCTTTGCGCTGTCTCCAACCCGGCGCGGTTAAACTCGTCCTCGCCATAGGGCAAGTTGGCGGAGGTCTCATTCATCGCCGCTCCCAACTGCCGCGTCACGAGATTCCACACAAATTCGCCGGTCTCGCGCACGTTGCGCAGGGAATCCTTCGCGCCAACACTGGAAAAACCGATAATCGGCGGATGGTAGCAGAAGGCATTGAAAAAACTGTAGGGCGCCAGATTAACGCTGCCGTCCGCGCCACGGGTTGAAACCCAGCCAATCGGCCTTGGTCCCACGATGGCGTTGAACGGATCGTGCTTCAGCCCGTGCCCTTGCGCGGGCTCATAGAAATAATGCTGCTCCATGGCGCTCAGCCTATCCAAGCCGCGCCATGGAAGCCAGCATCATCTCAGCGCCCCCGCGAGTTCGGCCTCCCGGTAGCCACAAACCCTGTCGCAGCCAAACTATTCGTGATCATTTTTCCTCACGGAACAAAGAAACTTATTAACGACCAGTTTCTTCTGTCTGATGGGACAATAAAGTTAAGCGGGGGATAGCGGCTCCACCGAAATAATCACCTGGGCATAGGCGTAAGGGTACTCATCGGTGAGCGAGAGCGCTATGCGCGGCGCGTAGCCGGCGGGCGTCAATGCATGCAATCGCGCCAGAGCGGCACCGTGCAGCTCCATGGTCGGCTGGCCAGAGGGCAGGTTCACCACGCGCAAATCGGACAGGAACACGCCATGCCGGAAGCCCGTGCCCAACGCCTTTGAGCACGCTTCCTTCGCCGCGAAACGCTTGGCGTAACTACTGGCACGGAAATGCGCCCGGCGCTCGGATCGCGCGCGCTCAACCTCGGAGAACACCCGTAGCGTGAAACGCTCGCCGTGTTTTTCCAGCATTTTTTCCACGCGCCGAATATCGCAAAGGTCGGTGCCGAGGCCGAGGATCACGTCCGCGCCCGTTCCACCTGCGCAATGCCGGAGGCGCCACGTAACCCGGCAATGACCTGCCCAAGCTGGCGCACATCGCGGACCTCGACATCGACGATGGCTTCAAAGAAATCCTGCTGGCGATGGACAATTTTAAGATTAGCGATAGCGCCATCCTGCTTGGCAACGGCGTTGGTGAGGTTAGCCAGGGAGCTTGGGCTGTTATTGGCGATGACGCTGATGCGGCCAGTGAAGCGCTGCGCCTTCGCATCCATGCGGGCCAGCCCGGGCATGTCCCAATCCACGTCGATGAAACGTTCAGGCGTGGCGGCAAAGGTTTCCAGCGTGGCACAATCCTTCGTGTGCACGGTCACCCCCTTGCCGGTGGAGACGATGCCGACAATCTTGTCGCCCGGCAGCGGGTGGCAACATCCGGCATAATGCACGTCCATGCCCGCCACGAGCCCGGTGACGGGCATGCCGCCATCCGCCTTGGCGGTGCTGCGCGGCGAGCGGGCGGTGAGCGAATTGCTCATGAAGGCAGGCAGCATGCGCGGGGCTCGCACCTCGCGCAGCTCTGGGTAGGCGGCGTAAACCACGTCCTTCGGCCCGACGATGCCAGTGGCGACCGCGACGTACAGATCGTCCAGCGTCGGCTGCTTGAAGATCTTGGCAATCGGCTCCAGGGTTTTTTCCGAGCCATCCACGCCTTCCTGACGGAAGGCTTTCGCCAGCGTGGACTTGCCGGCATCGCGGTGCTGGTCGCGCATCTGCTGCGCCAGGAAGCGACGGATGCGCGCGCGCGCCTTGCCCGTGACGACGAAGCGCTCCCAGGCCGGAGATGGCGTGCCGCCGCGGGCAGTGAGGATTTCCACCTGATCGCCGTTCTGCAGCTCGTAGCGCAACGGCATCAGCCGCCCGTTGATGCGTGCGCCAACGCAGGTGTCGCCAATCTGGCTATGCACGGCATAGGCAAAGTCAACCGAGGTGGCGCCGCGCGGCAGCTGAATGAGCTGGCCCTTGGGCGTGAAGCAAAACACCTGGTCCTGGTATAATTCCAGCTTGGTATTTTCCAGAAATTCGTCCGGTGCCGCGGAGTTTTCCAGAATTTCCAGCAGATCCTGCACCCAGCGGAATTTCTGCACATCAGCCGAGGAAGCGTCTGCTTGCTTGTAGAGCCAATGCGCGGCCACCCCCGCCTCCGCCACCGCCTGCATGTCCGGCGTGCGGATCTGGAGCTCGATCTTCTGATTGCGCGGCTGGCGCAGCGTGACGCCGGTGTGCAGGGACTGGTAACCGTTGGTCTTCGGCGTCGAGATGTAATCCTTGAACCGCCCGGCGATGACCGGATAGGCGGCATGGATCGTACCTAGCGCCACGTAGCAATCCGCGCGCGAGGGCACGATAATGCGGAAAGCCATGATGTCCGACAACTGCTCGAACGCCACGTTGCGGCGCTGCATTTTCTGCCAGATGGAATAAGGCGATTTCTCGCGCCCAGCGATTTCCACCACCTCCACCCCGGCATCGCGGCAGACGCGCAGCAACTCCTGGCGCACTTCCTCGATAACATCCGCCCCCTGCCCGCGCAGGAAGTTGAGCCGCGCCTGGATGGTGTCGTACGCCTCAGGGTCGATCTCGGCGAAGGAGCGCGTCTGCAACTCGGTCTTCACCGATTCCATGCCGATGCGCTCAGCCAGCGGCGCGTAAATCTCCATCGTCTCGCGGGCGATGCGCAGGCGCTTATGCGCGGCGCCGATCGCCCCGATGGTGCGCATATTGTGCAGCCGGTCCGCGAGCTTGACGATGAGCACGCGGATATCCTTGCTCATGGCCAGCACGAGCTTGCGGAAATTCTCGGCTTGCTTGGTGCGGTCGGACTGCAATTCCAGCCGCGTGAGCTTGGTTACGCCATCAACAAGCCCCGCAACCTCCGGGCCAAAGCGCTTTTGCAGCGAGGCCAGGGTGGTGGAGCTGTCTTCCACCGTATCGTGCAGCAGCGCGGTGATGATGGAAGCGGAATCGAGCTTATAGCCGGCGAGGATGTTCGCGACGGCGAGCGGGTGGGTGATGTAGGGTTCGCCGTTGCCGCGCTTCTGGTCCTTATGCGCCTCTTCGGCAACGCCATAGGCGTCGTCGATCACCGCCGGATCGGCCTTGGAATCGTAAGAGGCTACGCGCGAAAGCAGCCCGCGCAATTCCGAGTGGAATTGCGGAGGAGCCCCTGACAGCCCTTCCGGCAGGCAGGACAGGCGCGTGGCGCGGCAGCCTGTCCACATGGTGTTACCGGCGGGACTTGCCGCCGAGTTCCGCCTCGATCGCCGCCTGGATATCCTCAGGCGTCATTTCCTCGGCCTCGGCGGCCATGGCGGCGGCTTCTTCCTCGGCGGAGACGTCCTGCAGGCCGAAAATGTTCTGGTCGGTCGGGATGAGGTCCAGCACTTCCTCGTCCACGGGCTCGGGCTCGGGCACGCGGGAGAGGGACTTCACCAGATCCTGCTCCAGTTCGGGCAGGGCCAGGGTTTCCTCAGCGATCTCGCGCAGAGCCACGACCGGGTTCTTGTCGTTGTCGCGGTCGATGGTCAGCTGCTCGCCGCGGCTGATATTACGGGCACGCTGCGCGGCCAGGAGAACCAGTTCGAACCGGTTCGGCACTTTCAAAACGCAGTCTTCAACGGTGACGCGGGCCATCCGAAACGCTCCAAGGCAAAATAGATTGAACGATTGCCTTAACCCGTGGGCTGGCGAGATGCAAGTCTTAAGCGGCACTTAGCCGGATTCGGCATGCCAGAGCTGTATCGGCTGCGGGGGCAGGTCTGATAACAGTGTGGCGATGCTCTGGCGCAGCGCGGGGTGGCGCCAGCCTGGGGCGACGTCGAGCAACGGGCGCAATACGAAGGCACGCAGATGCGCCCGAGGGTGCGGCAGAATGGGGTCCGGCACGGCGCGGATGATGCCGTTGAGGTCGATAATGTCGAGATCCAGCGTGCGGGCAGCATTGGGCACGGAGCGTTCTCGGGCAAAGCGGTTCTCAATCTCCTGCAAATGCGCGAGCAGCTCCGCCGGAGCGATCTCGCCTTCCAGCCGGATCATGCCGTTGCAGTAATCGGGCTGGTCGGAACGGGGGATGGAGGCGGAGCGGTACCATGGGGAAAGCGCCACGAGCGTAAGCCCCGGAATTTCGCCCACGGCGGCGGCGGCGGCCTGGCAGGTCTCCAGCGGCGTGGCACCATCCGGCCCAGGCAGGTTGGCACCGATGGCAACAAGTATCATAAGGGGAAACGCCTCACGCTCACTCTTCCATGACAAGGGATGATTAACTCCATCGTTCTAACATTTTTAATAAGTCTGTATATCTAATTTAACTTTGGTTTCACCCTTAGAAAGAAAAAGCCATGCGCTTCTCCACTCAGGAACGTACCGCACTCTTCATTGATGGCGCTAACCTCTATGCGGCAACTCGTAGCCTGGGCTTTGATATCGACTACCGAAGGTTGCTAGAATATTTCGGTAAAAAAACGAATATGTTGCGGGCATATTACTACTCAGCGTTGCTGGAGACCGAAGAGTATTCTCCCCTCAAGCCGCTAACGGACTGGCTCGCCTATAACGGCTACAGCCTCGTCACAAAGCCGGCTAAGGAGTTTACCGATGCGTTCGGCCGCCGCCGGGTGAAGGGCAACATGGATATCGAACTGGCCATCGACATGCTGGAGTTGGCGTCCAATCTCGACCATGCCGTGTTGTTCTCCGGGGACTCAGACTTCCGCCGCTTGGTCGAGGCTGTGCAACGTAAAGGCGTGCGCGTTTCCGTTGTCTCGACAATTAAGACAAGCCCGCCGATGATCGCCGACGAGCTGCGCCGTCAGGCCGACCAGTATATCGAGCTAGCCGACATTGCCCCGGAATTCACCCGCCGGCCGAGCGACTCGCGCCCCCGCCCCGCCAGCCAGGATGACGAGCTCGCATGAATCCAAGCCATGACTGCCCGCTCTGCCCGCGTTTGGTGGCGTACCGGGAGAGCAACCGCCGCGCCAATCCGGCTGGCTTCAACGGCCCTGTTCCGAGCTTCGGGCCGCTTGAAGCCAGGCTTCTGGTAGTGGGCCAGGCGCCCGGCGTGAACGGCGCCAACACCACAGGCCGGCCTTTCACCGGCGATGTCGCTGGGCGGCTGCTCTACGCCATGCTGCTGCAAACCGGCTTCGCCAGCGGCACTTATGCCGAGCGCGCGGATGACGGGCTGCAACTGCATGATTGCCGCATCACCAACGCCGTGCGCTGCGCCCCGCCGCAGCACAAGCTGGAAACACAGGAAATCAACACCTGCCGCCCCTTCCTGGCCCAGGAAATCGCCGCGATGCCAAATTTACGCGCGTTCCTGTCCATTGGCCGCGAGCCGCATGAGGGTATCCTACGCGTGCTGGGGCTGAAGCCGTCGGCCTATAAATTCGCCCATGGGGCGATGCACGAACTACCTAATGGCTTGGTGCTGGCGGACAGCTTCCATACTTCGCAATACAACGTGAATA
Source organism: Acidocella sp. (assembly GCA_028687415.1). GTDB lineage: Bacteria > Pseudomonadota > Alphaproteobacteria > Acetobacterales > Acetobacteraceae > Acidocella. The sequence continues at coordinate 6,923 of JAQUAC010000079.1, forward strand.
CCGGGCGGCTGACTGCGGAAATGTTCGAGGCCGTGGTGAAAAGCCTGCGGGATTACCTGCGGTAACCGGCAGGGATATTCCCCCGCCCTACCGGTTCTTGAGTAGCCGCGCCTTGTCCCGCTGCCAATCCCGCGCCGCCACTGCCTGCCGCTTATCCGCCTTCTGCTTGCCCTCGGCGATGCCAAGCGTGACTTTCGCCAGACCTTTCGGGTTGAAGTGGATATCCAGCGGCACCACCGTGTTACGATCACGCCCGATGGCACTGAATATCTGGTTGCGCTCTTTCTTCTTCACCAGCAGCTTGCGCAGGCCCCGCACCTCAAAGCGCGAGAGCACCCCGCCCTGGTATTCAGGGATGTACATGTTGAACAGAAACAGCTCGCCGTTGCGCTCACCGGCCCAGGCTTCGTTCAGCGTGGCCCGGCCCAGGCGCAGGGACTTCACCTCCACCCCCTTCAGCACGATCCCGGCCTCAATGGTGGAGAGTATCTTATAGTCAAACCGCGCCTTGCGGTTCTGCGCCGCGATGCCGTGGGAGATGAAGCCGGACTTACCCTTCTCCTTGGTCAATTCAGCAAGCCCACTTCCAGCATGGCGGCTTTGATGCGCTGGGCCGAGGCTTCGCTCACCGGCACCAGCGGCAGGCGCACGTTATTGGTGCCAAACCCGAGCAGCGAGGCTGCGTATTTCACCGGACCGGGGTTGCTCTCGCAGAACATCGCGTCATGCAGGGGCAGCAGGCGCATCTGAATGTCCAGCGCCTCCTTGATCGCGCCACGCGCCCAGGCGGCATGCATCTCGGCACACAGGCGCGGGGCCACGTTGGCGGTGACGGAAATGCAGCCATGCCCGCCATTGGCGAGATAGCTGAGGGCGGTATGGTCCTCACCCGAGAGCTGGATGAAATGCGGCCCGCAGGTACGCAGCGTGTGCAGCGGACGGGCAAGGTTCGCGGTGGCGTCTTTCACGCCGGCGATGTTCTTGATCTGCGCCAACCGCGCCATCGTCTCTACCGACATGTCAATAACCGAACGGCCGGGGATATTGTAGATGAACACCGGCAGGCTCACAGCCTCGGCAATGGCCTGATAATGGCGGAACAGACCTTCCTGCGTCGGCTTGTTGTAATAGGGGGTCACCACCAGCACGCCATCCGCGCCGGCCTTTTCCGCATGCTGGGCCAGGCTCACCGCCTCGACCGTGGAATTGGAGCCCGCACCGGCCATCACCGGCACGCGGCCCTTCGCCGCCCCCACGGCCAGCTCCACCACGCGCTTATGCTCCTCATGGCTGAGCGTGGGCGATTCGCCGGTGGTGCCAACCGGCACAATCCCGGACGTGCCCTCGGCGATCTGCCAGTCTATAAGGCGGATATAGGCTTCCTCATCGATGCTCCCATTCTCGAACATCGGGGTCACCAGAGCGGTAAGCGAGCCGTGAAACATTTTATACTCCTGTTGGCCTCCACGTAATCGTCTCGCCAGCGTGCTGCAAGCACCTTGCTGTTGTTTGGCCCTAAAGCGGCCCGCTGCTACACTAGTACGCATGAAGTTCCTGGCCGCCTTGCCACTCCTGCTTGTCCCTGCTTTTGCCTGCGCGCAAACCCCAGCTTCGCCGCAGATCATGACTGATGTGCATAACGGCGATTTCACCGATGCGGCTGATCTCGCCGCCGCCACGGGCGACCCTCTGGTGCAGAAACTGGTCACGTTTTTCCAACTGACGAACCAGGGGGGCGGCACGGCGGGTGAGATCCAGCAATTCATCGCCGCCAATCCGGACTGGCCAGAGCAAGGGCTGCTGGCGTTGCGGGCGAAGCAGGCCGCCGGCCTACCCAGCATCACAATACCGGAACAGCCCCCTTCCTTCCTCGTGCAGGCGCAGGCGCTGCACGCCGCCGGGCAGGATGCCCAGGCCGCCGCCTTGTGGGAGAGCCAGGGCAAGGCCGCGATGGCGCAAGCAGATACCGCACAGCAGCTCATGTTCTGGCCCGCGCAGAACACCCTGGCCCGCGCCCTGCTGGCGGCGGGCGACGCCAAGAGCGCGTATCAGGTCGTCATCTCCGTGAACCCGCCGATTGCCGGGGACACCGCGCGCAGCCAAATCGCCGACCGGGACTTCCTCGCCGGTTTCCTGCTCCTTCGCTTCCTGAAGCAGCCGGATAAGGCGGCGGCTTGGTTCACCGACCTGTCCACCTCCTCCACCGCAGTCATCACCCAGGCGCGGGCCT
>JAQUAC010000080.1 GCA_028687415.1 Acidocella sp.
GGTGAACGAGCCGGTGCAGCGCACCCTGGCCCTGCTTCTGGCCGGGCACGGGGCGATTTCCTTCACCGCTTTGTTCCTGCCGCTTAGCCTCGCTTTGGCCCTGCTCGCCGCCGCCGCCCTGCATCACGGGGTGGAGCGCCCCTTCATGCGGCAAAATAAGAAAATATTACTCCCCGTTATTGCCCCCCCGCTCCGGCAGTGAGACAAACAACACATGGATTTCATATTCATGCTCACCCGCCAGGACCGCACTGTGCCGAACTGCCTGGAGGTGCTGGCCGAGATCGCGCCTCTGGGACTAAAGCATATCGGCTTCAAGGATATCGGCGCCGACACGGAAACCCTGCGCCGCCTGAACGCGGGCATCAAAGCCCTGGGCGCGATGAGCTATCTTGAAGTCGTCGCCACCTCGCCGGAAGCAGCGCTGAACTCAGCCCGCATCGCGGTGGAGATCGGCGTGGACCGCCTACTCGGCGGCACCCAGGTGGCGGAGACCCTGGACATCCTGCGCGGCACTAGCGTGGCCTATTACCCCTTCCCCGGCCTGCCCGCCGGCCACCCAACCCAGCTGGGTGGCGACGCCGCGCTCATCGAGGCCCACACCGCCGCTTTCATCGCCCAGGGCTGCGCCGGGGTGGATCTGCTCGCCTACCGCGCCACCGGGGCCGACCCGCTGGACCTCGTGCGTGCCGCCCGGCGCGGTTGTGGAACGGCGGCCAGCCTCATCTGCGCCGGCGGGGTGGACAGCCCCACGCGCATCGCGGCCTTGCGTAGTGCCGGAGCAGATGCATTTACCATAGGCTCAGCGGTATTCGACCACAGCTTCGCCCCCGGCAAAGCCAGCCTCACCGCGCAGCTTAAGGAGATTCTCGCATGCGTCTGAAGGGTAAGCGCGTTTTCATCACCGGGGCTGGCGGGGCCATCGGCCGCGCCACGGCGGAGAAATGCGCGGCGGAGGGGGCCGCAATCATCTGCGCCGACCTCCATGCCGACGCCGTGGAAACCACCACCCAGGCAGTGCGCGCGGCGGGCGGCCAGGCCCTCGCCGTGGTGGGCAACCTCACGCATGAGGCCGCCTGCGCCGCCATGTTCGCTGAAGGGGCTGAGGCGTTCGGCGGTATCGACATTTTGTTCAACAATGCAGGCATCTGCGCCCCGGACGATTCCGGCCCCATGGAAACCCCGCTTTCCACCTGGGACCACACCATTGCCACCAACCTCACCTCGGTGTTTCTCTGCTGCAAGGCGGGGCTGCCTTATCTGCTCGCCTCCGGCAACGGCGTCATCATTAACAACGCCTCCATCGTGGCGCTGGTCGGCTCCGCCTTCCCGCAGATTGCCTACACCGCCGCCAAAGGCGGTGTGCTCTCGATGACGCGCGAACTTGCCGTCATGTACGCGCGCAAGGGGCTACGCGCCGTCGCCATCTGCCCCGGCCCGGTGGCCACGCCACTGGTTCAGGCCTTCCTGGCCGATGACGAAGCCTGGAAGCTCCGCCGTAAATATCTGCCCCAGGGGCGGCTCGGCCAACCCAGCGAGATCGCTAACCTGGTTGCCTTTCTCGCCTCGGACGAAGCCAGCTACATCAACGGCTCCACCTACACGATCGATGGCGGCCTCACCGCCGCCTACGTCATCAACGACGAGGAAACGTAGCATGCCCGCCTTCTGCCGGGACTGCGACAGCCCCGTGGCGGAAGGCCAGACCACCTGCCCCGCCTGCGGCGGCGCGCGCATAACCCGCCACCCGGACCTCTTCAGCCTCGCCATCGCGCATGTGGATTGCGACGCCTTTTTTGCCACCGTGGAAAAGCGCGACCGCCCGGAATTGCGCGACGTGCCGCTGATCATCGGCGGCGGAGCGCGGGGCGTGGTCAGCACCTGCTGCTACATCGCCCGGCTTTACGGGGTGCGCTCGGCCATGCCCATGTTCAAGGCCCGCCAGCTCTGCCCGCAAGCGGTGGTGCTGAAGCCGGACATGGCCAAATACGCCACGGCCGCCCGCGCCCTGCGGCGGATGATGGAGGCGCTCACCCCGCTGGTGCAGCCGCTCTCCATCGACGAAGCGGTGCTGGACCTCTCCGGCACCCAAGCCCTGCACGGCGCCCCGCCCGCCATCGTGCTCAGCCGCTTCGCCCGGCGCGTGGAAGCGGAGCTGGGCATCACCATCTCCATCGGCCTCGCCCCCAACCGGCTGCTGGCCAAGCTGGCGGCGGAGCGCGGCAAACCGCGCGGCTTCTTCGCCTGGGGGGCGGAAGCCGCGCAGATGCTGGCACCCGAGCCGGTGGGTATCCTGCCCGGCATTGGCCCGGCGCAGGTGAAGCGGCTTGCCGATATGGGCATCACCAGCGTCGGCCAGCTCTCGGCCCTCGACTCCCGCCGCGCCACCGCCCTGGGCGAGGACGCCCCCACCCTCATCGCCCGCGCCCAGGGGCAGGACAACCGCCCCGTGCGATGCGAGCGCGAGACCAAATCCATCAGCGCCGAAACCACCTTCACCACCGATATCCGCGACCCGGCGGCGCTGGAGGAACATCTCTGGCAATTATGCGAAAAACTCGGCAAGCGGCTGCTGCGCGAGGATCAGGCCGCCGCCGGCATCGTGTTGAAGCTGAAGACCGCCGCCTTCGCCAGCCGCACGCGCAGCCAGCGCCTGCCAAACCCCACCAGATTACCGGAGACATTGTTCGAGGCCGCCCGCGCCCTGTTGCGGCGCGAGGCTGACGGCACGGCCTTCCGCCTCATCGGCATCGGCGCCGCCCCACTCGCCCCCGCCGCCGATGCCGACAAGGGCGATCTGGCCGACACGCTCACCCCCCGCCGCCTGGCCCGGCAGAACGCCATAGACCAGCTCCGCGCCCGCTTCGGCGACGCCGCGGTGCGCCGGGGGCGTGGCTTGCGGAAAACCCAATCGAATGGCTAGAGTATCGCCATGAGCGAATCAGTCGCAATCGACCGTACCCAGTTCCGCGAGGCCATGGCCCGCCTTGGCGCCGCCGTGAACATCATCACCACCAAAGGGCCGGACGGGGATACCGGCTTCACCGCCTCGGCGGTATGCAGCGTGACGGACGACCCCGCCACCATCCTCGTCTGCATGAACCGGAGCAGCAGCCAGCACGATATCTTCAAGGCCGCGGGGGTTCTCTGCGTCAATATCCTGACGCATGAGGATGAGGACCTCTCCCCGATCTTCGCGGGCAAGGGCAATCTGCCCATGGCCGAGCGCTTTGCTCACGCCAAATGGCTGCGCCTGACCACCGGCGCCCCAGCGCTGGAAAGTGCCGCCGCCGCGCTGGACTGCAAGATCGACCGTATCGTCGAGGCCGGCACGCATAGCGTGATATTCTGCGCCGTGCAGGCCATACATCTCGGCAGCAAAAGCTCCGGCCTCGTTTATCATGGCCGGGCGTATCACAAGATTTTAAGCCAGCCGGGCTAGTTCAGCTCGGTCTCCGCCTCCAGCCCCAGCATCTGCGCCAACCGCTCCAGCCGGCGCAGCACGGCATCGCCCGCGAACACGCCATTGGCGGCGGCGAGGCGCAGGATGAGTCTGCCCGGTTCCAGGACAAGCCGCGTGCCCGCCAGCAGCGGCGGGGTTCCGGCGGAGAGCGTGTAAGCCAGACGCAGCGCGATCCCCAGCGTCTCGGCACGGCGGGCGGCGTGCATGTCGAGCAGCGAGCGCGCCGGGGCCAGAAACGCAGCATCCGGCGGCGCCTCGTAGCGCAGCGCCATGCTCAGCGCGAGAAAGGCGCGGGCATGATGGTCCAGCCCTATACCCGCCTGCCGCAGCACGCGCAAAAACGCCTGCTCGGCCCGGTATTCCGGGTGTTCATGGCTGCCGATATCCGAGAGCCAGCACGCGGCCTCGCGCAGCCGCATCTGCGCGTGCGTCTCGCCGGGGAAGAGCGCCGCCGTCCAGCCGATGAGCGCCGCGGGCAGGTTCACGTCGCGTATGGTCCCGCGCGTGAGGTCCCGCGCCGCCGCCAGCAGCGGGTCTTCCGCGCGGATGGCCTCCGGCAGCATGCGGGTAAACCAGCCCTCTCTCAGGCCGTTGGCGGAAAACACCACGCGGGAGACGCCGGTGGCGCGCAGCAGGCGGCGCAAAATCACGGCGGCATAAGGCAGGTCCTCGATGCGCCGGCGCGGCACGCCGGGCATGCGCTCAATCAGCTTGCGCCCCGCCTCGCTCACCACGCCCGCGAGGTCGCGCGCCTCCTCCCGCCCGATGGTATAATGATGCACCATGTTCAGCGGATAACCGGTCTGCGCGATATGGATTCGCGCCAGCGCCCGGAAGGCGCCGCCGGAGAGGTACAAATCCTTGCCCGCCGCCTCGCCGGTGAACGGCACCTCCTCCAGCGCGGTGGAGACAATGGCGCGGGCCTTCACCAGATCCTCGCCCGCGCGGTCCGCCAAGCGGATGACACCGACAGGGATGGTCGCCGCGCGCCCTACTTTGCCCGCTTCCAGCCGCACCAGCTCCAGAGAACCGCCGCCCAGGTCCGCCAGCACGCCATCGGCACCGGGAATGCCACAAAGCACACCCTCGGCGGAAAGCTCCGCCTCCTGCGCGCCGGAGAGGATGTTGATGTGCATGTCCGGCAAATGCTCGGTCATGCGCCGCACGAAATCCGGGCCATTCTCGGCATCCCGCACGGCTGAGGTGGCCAGCGCCTCAAACGGCGCCGCCCCCATGGCACGGGCGATGGCGGCGTAGCGGTGCAGCACCGTCTCCGCCTGGGCCATGGCGGTATCATCCAGGCATCCCGTCCGGGTCATGCCTTTCGCCAGCCGCAGCACGGCTTTTTCGTTAAAAATCTGCACCGGATTGCGGGATTCGCCCTCGTAGATCACCAGGCGCACCGAATTGGAGCCAACATCGACAACGGCGCGGCGCTTCACCTGCCGGGCTTCGCTATGCGGCTGGGCGGTCATCTGGTCCATGGTCTCACTTTCCACCGGTTTGTACGGCAGCCCTAGATACAGTTCCATGAAAGTTCATGCGAGGAGACCCTACTCCATATCCAAGCGCAGCGCTAAGGCATCGCCACCATTCGGATAATAAGCACGGCGCAGCCCCACCCGCGCAAAGCCCAGCTTGGCATAAAGCGCCCGGGCGGGGGTGTTATCCTCAGCCACTTCCAGATGCATCACCCGCACGCCGCGCGCCACCGCCTGGGCCAAACCTTCCCGCATCAGCGCCTCACCCACCCCCCGGCGCGGCTCCGTCACGCCGACGGTCAGCACTTCCACCTCATCCAACACAATGCGCAGGAGCAGAAACCCGCCGCGCTCATCCACCAGCCCTAGCACGCCGGGCTGGCCCAGCAGCGTCGCGAAACTGGCGGCGTCCCATGGGTCGTGGGGGAATGCCTCAGCATGCATGAGCGCCAGCACCGTGGCGTGCGCCGGTCCGGCGGTCATCATACCGGCGGCGGACGCAGCCCGGCGGCGGGCAGTTTGGCCTCTGGCGGGTCCACATAGATCGGCTGCGCGAGCTTCGGCGTCAGCCCGGCATTCCGGTGCGCCTGGGCAGCCCTGGCCACCCATACGGGGTCAATCGCCTTGGCGTTGGTCAGCATCACATCCACGCCCCGGGCCGCGAGCCTGGCGGCCATCTCCTGGGCCACATCCCCCGCCAAGGCGAAGGGGATCTTGCTGCCGGGCATATCGGCATCGGCATAGCCCGTGGCCACGCCGTCGCGCAGCACAAACACCCGCCCGCGCCGCGCCCGCACCACCACCCAGAGCGGACGATGCAGTTGCGGGAATGGCACATGATAAGCATCCTCCACCGGCACACCCCAGAGCGGCACGCCAGCAGCGGCGGCATAACCCTGCGCCAGCGCGATGCTGGTACGCAGCCCGGTGAAGCTGCCAGGCCCGATGGTAACGGCGACATTGGAGATACTCTCCCCCGCCACAGCCTCGGCCAGCAGCACCGGCAGTGTCTCGATCAGCCCCGGCCGCAGCGGCGCGAACACGCGGTGGCGCACCGCGCCATCCTCACCCAGCACGGCCAGCCCGGCGCGGCCGCCCGAGGCATCCAGCGCCAGCCAGCTCACGCGAACAGCGCCGCCTCGTCGAAGCCCATGCGCGGCAAGCGCGGCGGCAGCTCGACATCCGCCGCCGCATGGCCAAGATTGATCAGGAAGTTGGACTTCCACCCGTTCATCGCGAAAAAATTGCGGTCCAGCTTGGCGCGGTCGAATCCGGACATCGCCCCCGAATCCAGCCCCAGCGCGCGCGCCGCCAGAATCAGATACGCCCCTTGCAGGGAGGAATTGCGGAACGCCGTCTCCTCCGCGAGGTCCGGGTTGGCGGAGAACCACCCCTTGGCATCCGCGCCCGGATACAGCGTGGGCAGCTTCAGATAAAAATGCGGGTCATAAGCCACGATAACGGTAACGGGGGCGGCCATCACCTTCTCAATATTGCCCTGGCTCAGCGCCGGTTTGATCTTTTCCTTGCCCTCCGCCGTGCGCACGAACACGAAGCGCGCGGGCAGGGAGTTGGCCGAGGTGGGGCCAAACTTCACCAGCTCATAAAGCGCCTTCAGCTCGTCATCGGAGACCGGCGCATCCGAGAACGCCGCGTGCGTGCGCGCGTTGCGGAACAGCGCATCCAGCGCCGCGTCATCCAATGCCATTCATGCCCCCAAGGTTAAGCTCTCAGGCGGCCTGTGTAACCGAGACCACCTCTGGAATATAGTGCTTCAGCATGTTCTCAATGCCATGCTTCAGCGTGGCGGTGGAGGACGGGCAGCCCGCACAGGAGCCCTGCATCTTCAGGCTGACCACACCGTCGCGGAAGCCACGGAAAATAATGTCCCCGCCATCCCCGGCCACAGCCGGGCGGATACGCTGGTCCAGCAGCTCCTTGATCTGCGCCACGATCTCGGCATCCGCCGGGTCCACATCCTCAGCCTCCAGCACGGCTTCCTCGCGCAGAATAGGGCGCTCGGCCACCAGATGCTCCATCAGCAGCCCCAGCACCTGCGGCTTCAGCGCCGGCCATTCCACGGTGGGGGATTTGGTCACGGTGACGAAATCCCCGCCCAGAAACACCCGCGCCACACCTTCCAGGCCAAACAAAGCTTCCGCCAGCGGCGAGATCAGCGCCGCATCGGCATCGGCGAAATCGGCGGTCTTGTCGCCAAGGATGCTCTGCCCCGGCAAGAATTTCAGTGTCGCCGGGTTCGGCGTGCCCTCGGTCTCGATAAACATTTTTGCTCCTCCGCCCAAAGCGGACAAATACGGTCCTGATACCCTATTAGATTGTCCGATTCCGCCCCCGGCGCAAGAGGCAAGCGGCATCTTGCGCCCCACCCCGCCGCGCGCCAAGCTGCCGCCCATGTTACCAAGTCTCTATATCAGCCATGGCTCCCCGATGACCGCGATCCAGGACACGCCCGCGCGGCGCTTTCTGAAAACCCTGGGTGAGCTGCTCCCGCGCCCGAAAGCCATCCTCGCCATCTCCGCCCATTGGGAGACAGAAACCCCTTGCCTGAGCGCCCCCGCGCATAACGGCACCATCCACGATTTCTACGGCTTTCCCCCAGCCCTGTACCAGCTGCAATACCCGGCGCCGCCCGCGCCGGAACTGGCCGAGCGCGCCGCCGGGCTTCTACAAAAGGCGGGCATGCCTTGCGGCATAGACCGCGAGCGCGGACTGGACCACGGCGCCTGGGTGCCGCTCCTGCTGGCCTACCCCGAAGCCGACATCCCCACATTGCAGCTTTCGCTACAGACGCATCTCGGCCCGCGCCACCACATGGCGCTCGGCGCCGCCCTGGCCCCGCTGCGGGCGGAGGGCGTGCTGATCATGGGCAGCGGCAGCTTCACGCACGACCTCCGCCGCTTCCGCAGCCTGCGCGCCGGGTTCGACGCCCCGGAAACCCCGGACGTGACCGCCTTCTCGGATTGGATGGACGAGAAGATCATGGCGGGTGACTTCGCCGCCCTGGCGGATTACCGCCGCCTAGCCCCGTTTGCCGTGGACGAACACCCCACGGATGAGCATTTGCTGCCGCTCCACGTCGCCCTGGGCGCGGCAGGCCCCGGCGCCACGCCCAAGCGCCTGCACAGCTCCGTGGAATTCGGCTTTCTGCGGATGGATACCTACAGCTTCACGTAAGCGCATGCAGGCGGTGGTTGATCTCCGCCAGCGCCGCCTGCGCGTCTTTGTAAATGCCGAATAGCCGCCCATAGAATTCATGCCGGGCGGCATCCGGCGCGGTGGTGTCCAGCAGGCGCACGCAGCGCGCCACGGCATCCTCCGGCCCGGCGAACACGCCCGCGCCGATACCCGCCACCAGCGCCGCGCCGAAGGAGGCATCCGCCGCCGCGGTACGCTCCACGTGAAGCCCCGTTACATCCGCGATGATCTGCCGCCAGACCGCGCTCCGCGCCCCGCCCCCCATCAGCCGGATGGTCCCGAAGCTCAGCCCCAGCGCCGTCGCCGCCTGCAACAAATCCCGGATGGAAAAGGCCAGCCCCTCATACAGCGCCCTGGCGAAATGCGGCTTGCCATGGGCAATCGTCAGCCCCACGAAATCCGCCCGCAGCAGCGGGTCCCAATACGGCGCCCGCTCGCCCTGCAAATAGGGGTGGAACAACAGCCCACGCGCCCCCGGCGCCACCGCCCCGGCCAGCGCGTCCATCACCTCGAACCCGCCTTCCGCGAACATCAAATCCCGCAGCCAGCGATGCGCCGAGGCGCAGGAATTCGTGCCTGTGGCTGTGTAGTACATGCCCGGCACAATATGCGGGTAGCAGGAGATGGGCGGGTTCACGCTCGGCCCCTGCGTGGCCAGATACAGCACCCCGGCGGTGGCCAGTTTTACCCCGCCAATGCCCGGCTTCACCGCCCCCACGCCGAAGAACTCCACC
>JAQUAC010000081.1 GCA_028687415.1 Acidocella sp.
ATTTTGGCCGGCGGGGGGAGGGCGCGGTGTTCAAACCCGGCATGTTCTTCACCATCGAGCCGATGGTGAATGTCGGTCGCCCGGAAGTGAAGATTCTGGATGATGATTGGACGGCAGTAACCCGCGACCGCTCGCTCTCCGCACAGTTCGAGCACATGCTGGGCGTTACGGAAACAGGGTGCGAGATTTTCACCCTCTCGCCCAAGGGCTATACCTTACCGCCTTACGTTTAAAAGAAAAACCGGGGCGGGGTTGCGCCTGCCCCGGTCCTTCAGGCTACACAGTGCCGGGGTCGATCCAGCCCACATGGCCATCGGTGCGACGGTACACCACGTTAAGCTGGCCGGTCTTGGAATTGCGGAACATCAGCACTGGTTGAAACGCCAAATCCATACGCATCACCGCATCGCGCACGCTTAACGTCTCGATGGCGGTGGCGGATTCAGCAATCACAACGGCGTGCAGTTCCTCGCCCTTCGCCTCCGGCGTGGTTGTTGGTTCATGTTCGGTCTCGGCTTCCGGCTGCAGCACATATTGCCGCCCGGCCTCCGGTTTGGCGCGGTTGCCTTCATCGCGCGCATGCTGGGAGACGCGGCGGCGATAGCGGCGCAGACGGGTGGCGATATGCTCAGCCGCATCGTCGAACGCGGCATGCGCGTCGGCGGCCTCACCCTCGCCGCGCACGGTAATGCCGCGCCCGGCATGCAGATTGATGTCGCAGGTGAAAAAACTGCGCGCCTTGCTGAATGTTACCTGCGCTTCCAGCGCTTGGTCAAAATATTTGGTTGTTATCGTATCAAGATGCTTGCCCACGTGCACACGCAGCGCGTCAGACAGATCCACTTGTTTGCCAGAGACCGTTAGTTGCATGGTCTTCTCCCGAACAGAATGGTTCGTAACTCCCGGAGGCGGCTCCCTTCTTTAAAGCCTCCGCTACACGGGCATTTTCTCCCGCTTGCGCTGCGCCGAACCTGGTATACGCAACGCCTCCCTGTATTTGGCCACGGTCCGCCGTGCTATGTCTATGCCTTCTTTCTGCAATAGTGCTGCTACGGCGTCATCTGATAAAATATTTTTTGCATTTTCGCCCGCGATGAGCTGTTGTACCCGGTGGCGCACCGTCTCGGCGCTGTGTGTCTCCCCGTTTGCACCCGCCAGCGCGGTGGTGAAGAAGAATTTCAGCTCGAAAATCCCGCGCGGTGTGGCGATGGATTTGTTGGAGGTGACACGGCTCACCGTGCTCTCATGCAATTCCACCTCGGCGGCCACATCCCGCAGCGTAAGCGGGCGCAGATGCGAGATGCCATGGCGGAAAAACCCGTCCTGCCGGCGCACGATCTCGGCCGAGACGCGCAGAATCGTCTGGGCTCGGGATTCCAGGGCTTTGACCAGCCATGTCGCGCCTTGCATCTGCTCGGAGAGAAAGCTCTTTGTCTCACGCGAGGCTGAGGCCGTCATCCGCGCATGAAAGCCCCGGCGGATGAGCAAACGCGGCATCGTCTCCGGGTTTATTTCCAGAATCCAGTCACTTGCACCGTCTTCCGTAATCGGGGCCGGGCGCATCAGCACATCCGGCACCAACGGACGCAGCGGCTCACTCTCGAACCGCGCCCCCGGCTTTGGGTCCAGCCGCCGCAGCTCGCCCAGCATGTCGGCCAGGTCCGCGGAATCCACGCCGCAAATTTCCTGCAACGCCCGCATTTCCCGCCGGGCCAGCATCTCCAGATTCTTCAGCAGCGCCTGCATCGCCGGGTCCAGCCGGTTTTTATCTTCCAACTGCACCGCCAAACATTCCGCGAGATCCACGGCGAATACCCCGACAGGGTCAAAGCGTAGCATTTTCGCGCGTACGGCCTCGAACGCTTCCAGCGTCACGCCCAGCACCTCGGCCATCCGCTCTGGGGGGTCGCTGAGCCGCCCGGCAGGGTCCAGAACCGCGATTAGCGCTGCGGCGATGGTCAGCTCCGCGCGAGTGGAAAACGCCAGCCGCGCCTGCTGCTCCAGATGCTCCCGCAAATTCGGTTTTTCAGCGCCAATGGCCTCAATGGAGTTCCAGTCATCGTCGCCATCCATCCCACCGCCGCTGCCACTGGCCCCGTAGCCATCGGCGCCGGTGCCAGCGTCATACACATTGCTGACATCCATATCCAAGGGAGCTTGTGCCGCTTCCGGCAACATACCACTCCCGGCGAAGCTCGCCGCATCGGGTTCGCCCATCATCGGCGGCGGCGCGGGGTCCATCGCTGCCTCGACTGCGGTGACCGTCTCGGGCCCGTCAACCCGCTCAAGCAGCGGGTTTTTCAGCAATTCTTCTTCGATAAACGCGCTGGCCTCAAGATTGGAATATTGCAGCAGCTGGATGGCCTGCCGCAGCTGCGGCGTCATCACCAGCGACTGAGACTGCCGCAAATCCAAGCGTGGTCCGAGGGATGGGGCAAAAGCCATGCCGCGACGTTAGCGTAGTTTCATATCCCTTCCAAGCTTTTTGGCCCGGAAAGTGCATGAGTCAGAAACGCTACATACTGAACTTTTCGCCCAGATACACGCGCCTCACATCTGGGTGTGCCACCACCTCATCCGGCACGCCTTCCATCAGCACCTGACCATCGTAAAGAATGTAGGCGCGGTCGATGATCTCCAGCGTCTCGCGAACATTATGGTCAGTGATGAGCACGCCGAGGCCGCGATGTTTGAGATGCGACACAAGATCGCGGATCTCGCCCACGGCAATGGGGTCGATGCCGGCGAGCGGTTCGTCGAGCAGGATGTAATTGGGGCTGGTGGCCAACGCACGGGCGATTTCCACCCGGCGGCGCTCACCGCCGGACAGGGCCAAAGCAGGGGTGCGGCGCAGATGCGAGATGCTGAACTCCGCCAGCAGCTCGGTGAGAATATCCTCGCGCTTGTCGTGGTCCGGCTCCACCACGTCGAGCGCCGCCATGATGTTCTGTTCCACGTTCAAGCCACGGAACACGCTAGCCTCCTGCGGAAGATAGCCGATGCCGAGCCGCGCCCGGCGGTACATCGGCAGGCCGGAGATTTCCGCGCCGTCGAGGCTGATGGTGCCGCTATCCGGGGCGATCAGCCCAACGATCATATAAAAGGTGGTGGTCTTGCCGGCGCCGTTTGGCCCGAGCAGCCCTACCGCCTCGCCGCGTTTCACCGAGAGCGAGACATTGCGCACCACCGGCCGCTTCTTGAAGCGCTTGCCGAGCCCCGTGGCGACCAGCCCGCTGGATGCGGCCTCTGTCGTGTTACTCATTGGGCGCCACCGCCCGAGCCGGGCAGAATGGTGCCAGAAACCTGCCCCCCCGGCCCCGCGAGCAGCGTGGCGATGCCAGTTTTCATGTTCACCAGGGCATCTGCTCCGGCAAGCTGGTTCGGCCCGTGGATGATATGCACATTTCCCCCCAGCCGCGCTTGGCCCGTGGGCGGCAGATACACGCCGGTATCGCCGGTCGCGGTGTCGGAAACAGTATGGATAACGACATGGCCAACCGCTTCGACCTTCTGCAATTGCCCACCCTGGCCAGACAGCGCGTCGGTGGCGGCGGGTTTGGCGCCTGCCGCTGCTGGGGTGGGGGACGCCAGATAGCCGGTGATGACGTCTGCGGCGATGGAGCGGCCATCGCTGGCCACGATCAGCGCGTTGCCGCGTGCGATCGCCTTATGCGAGCCGGAGTAATACTCGATGGAATCCCGCGCGGTAATGGTGTCCTGCGGCGTGGTCAGCTTCAGCGCGGCGCCTGTCAGCACCAGCACCTGCGAATCCATGCTGTAGACGGCATGGTCGCCCCAGGCGTTATCCGTGGGGGTATAAATATGCACATGCCCGATGGCGTCCAACTCATAAAGCTCGGTGCCGCCCTGATCGAGCGCATCGGTAGGGCCAGCCGAGGACGAGGCGGGGGCAGCACCCGGCTTCTTGCGGTAATGCGCCACCAGCTGATCCGCCAGCACGGTCACATCTCCGCGCACAGCCTTGGCGTTGCCGTTGGCGGTCACGGTCTGCGCGTCCTGCGACCAAGTGATGCCCTGCGCCGCGGTGATCTGGATAGGCTGCGGCGGCGCGCCCGGGGTGCCGCCAAGGTCGAGGTTCTGCGCCAGGGCGGGCGCCGCGCAAAGCACGGCAAGCGTGGTCAGGATAAATTTCATTGCGCCTGGACGAGTGTGAGTGTGGCCGGGCCGTTGAATGTCACCAGCGCGCCGCGATTGGTCAAGGTGAAGCCATGCGCGGCGGTAAGCGTACCGAAAGGCCCCTCCACCTGTACAGGCGTAACGCTGCTGGCATTGCCCGCGTGCAGGTCGATATTCGCCGCCGCCGTGGTCATGGTCGTGCCGTCATTGCGGTAGAGCGTGACATCGTCGGAGAGGTCCAGCATGTCTGCTGTCTGGTGGTACACTCCAGATTTTGACTTCAGCATCAGCCACGCACCGGATTTGAGCGTGATATCACCAACCGGCGCGACAAGGAGCACGTCATTCGCATCTTTTTCCTCGGCGCTATCGGCGGTGACGGTGAAGGGTTGCCCCTGCTGGTCGGTACCGTGATAGGAGGCGCCTAGCAGG
Source organism: Acidocella sp. (assembly GCA_028687415.1). GTDB lineage: Bacteria > Pseudomonadota > Alphaproteobacteria > Acetobacterales > Acetobacteraceae > Acidocella. The sequence continues at coordinate 4,570 of JAQUAC010000081.1, forward strand.
CGCGAGGCTGGCCCGCTGCCTGTTCCCGCCTGCATATGGTAGGCCACACGGTTCGCGTCCGGCCCGGATTTCCAGGATGGCGCCAAGGCCAGCGCGATGAGCAAGACCACACCAGCCAGCGGCAGAATGCGCTTGAGCAGCGTAATATAAGGCCGCTTGCGTGTTAGCGCCTTTAGCTCATCCGCGCTGTGCCGGTGGATGTTATCCAGCACGCTCTCATGTACTATGTGGTTCATACGAACCCCGCGCGCAAAAGATCGTGAATATGCAGAATGCCCCGAATCATATTCGCATCATCTACCACAAATAAGGCGGTAACAGGGCGGGAGGTTGCGTTCATTTCGCGTAGCGCATCTTCCGCCAGCGCATCCGGCGCAATCGTCTTGGGCGCGCGGTTCATGATATCCACTACGTCGCGGGAGAGCAGGGTAGGGCTCATGGCGCGGCGCAAATCGCCATCCGTCACTACGCCGAGCAACTGGCCCGCCTCGTCCACCACGCCGAGTAGGCCGAAACGCTTGGCCGTCATGGTGATAAGCGCCTTGTCCATGGTGGTGCCGGGCGGCACCAAAGGCAGCTCCTCATCCTTGTGCATCAGCTCGCGCACGCGCTTCAGCCGCGCCCCCAGCTTGCCGCCGGGGTGGAAATCCCTAAAATCCTTGGCCGAAAATCCGCGCCTGGCCAGCAGCGCCACGGCGAGGGCATCGCCCAGCGCCATTTGCAGCGTGGTGCTGGTGGTCGGTGCCAAACCGATCGGCCCAGCTTCAGGCGCCGGGGGCAGCAGCAGCAGAATCGTCGATTCATGCCCCAGCGTGCTTTCAGCCCGCGACGTAACGCCGATCAACGGTAGCCCGATTCGGTGCGCATGGCCGACAATAGCCGCCAATTCTTGCGCCTCGCCGGAATTGGAGAGAGCGATGACCGCATCCCCTGGCACGATCATGCCGAGATCCCCATGCGCGGCCTCGGCCGGGTGCACGAATAAAGCAGGGGTGCCGGTGGAGGCCATGGTGGCGGCGATTTTCCGCGCCACATGGCCGGATTTACCCATGCCGGTGACAACCACACGGCCGGTGACGGCGATCAAGCAATTAATGGCGGCCAGAAATTCCGCCCCCAGTGAGGCGCTGAGCGCGGCAAGCGCCGCCGCCTCCGTCGCCAGAACATCGCGGGCGATGGCCAGGTCGGCGGCGTCTTGGGTGTGGCCCGCCCGCTCCGCGATCGCGGTGGGCAGGGCATGTTCGCCGCTGTTCATGCGCACGATATGAACAGGGCGGGGCCGCTGGTCAACATGTGCGTGGCAACGCTGTGTAACGGTACAATTTGCTCAGTGCGCGAACAGATCTGGATCCACATAGCCCAGCAGATCAAGTTTCGCGCGCGTAGGCAGAAAGGCATAAGCCGCCTTGGCGATCTCCAGCCGGTTTTCGCGGATCAGCAGTGCCTCCAGCTTCGCCCAGATGACATGCAGATGCAGCACGTCCGAAGCCGCATAGGCGAGTTGCTCCGGGGTCAGCACCGCTGCTCCCCAGTCGCTGGTCTGCTGCTGTTTGGAGATATCAACCCCCGCGAGATCCCGGCACAACTCCTTCAGCCCCTGCCGATCCGTATAGGTGCGAGTCAGCTTGGCCGCGATCTTGGTGCAGATCACCGGCGCGGTGACCACGCCAAGCCCGTTTTCCAGCGCCGCGATGTCAAACCGCGCGAAATGGAACAGCTTGGTTACGTCAGGATTGGTAAGCAATGCCTTGAGATTAGGGCAATTCGCCCCCTGGCCGCCGAGGCGCTCGGGAATGATCTGTACCAAATGCGCCGTGCCGTCACCGGAGGAGAGCTGCACGAGGCAAAGCCGGTCGCGCCGCGGGTCGAGCCCCATGGTTTCCGTGTCGATGGCGACGACCGGGCCAAGATCGAGCCCCGCCGGCAAATCATGCTGATGCAGCCGGATTTTGCTCATGTCTCACCTAATTTTTTGATAAAAAATGGTGCCCAGGAGAGGACTCGAACCTCCACGCCCTTGCGAGCGCTAGCACCTGAAGCTAGTGCGTCTACCAATTCCGCCACCTGGGCACACCATTTTTGCGCTGGCCGGTGTAACCCGGCCGGGGCAAGATGCCGTAGCATCGTGGGGCGGCGTTTAATGCGGCTGAACGGCGGCGTCAACTCCGCCGATGCGAGAAAAAGTGCTAAAGCTTCAAACAGATCAGAACAAACAGGGGGTGCCATGCTGTCCGAGCGAAAGATTGCCACGGTTTTCGGTGGTTCCGGATTTTTAGGCAGGCATGTCGTGCAGCGTTTGGCGGCGCGCGGTTATACCGTGCGCGTCGCGGTGCGGGACACGGAAGCCGCCATGTTTCTGCGTCCTATGGGGGGAAGTGGTGAAATCGTGCCGCTTTACGCCCCGGCAGGGGTGGAGGCCGATGTCGCCCGCGCCGTGCAGGGCGCTGAAATTGTGGTAAATCTCGTCGGCATCCTGGCCGAGCGCCGCAAGGGCGATTTCCAGCGTGTGCATGTTGAGGGCGCTACGCGAATCGCCCGCCTGGCCGCCACCGCCAACGTCCGGCACCTTATCCACGTCTCCGCCATCGGCGCGGACGCCGCGAGCCCCAGCGAATATGCCCGCACCAAAGCCGCGGGCGAGGCCGCCCTGCGCGCCGCCTTTCCCCGTGCGGTGGTGCTGCGCCCGTCGATTCTCTTTGGGGCGGAGGATAATTTCTTCAACCGTTTTGCGTCCATGGCGGTGCTCTCGCTGGTTATTCCCATTGTCAGCGGGAAGACGAAATTCCAGCCGGTCTATGTGGGGGATGTGGCGGATGCCGTCATCGCGTCCCTGGCCCCGGCGGCCCAGAGCAGAATTTTCGAGCTTGGCGGGCCAGAGGTGAAAACCTTCCATGAACTTGTGGCGCTGATGCTGGAGATTATCGGCCGCCCGCGCCTTATCCTGGACCTGCCGCCGGGGGTGGCGAAATTCCAGGCGCTGGTCCTGGAGCATTTGCCCGGCAAGCTGCTCACGCGGGATCAGATCGCGCTGCTGGGGCGAGATAATATCGTCGCCCCCTTCGTGCCGGATCTCGCGACACTCGGCCTCACGCCAACGCCCATGAGCCTGATTTTGCCCGCATATCTCGCACGCTACCGTCCCACGGGCGGGTCCCGCGCAACGCGGTTTCAGTTATAGTACAGAAAACGGACCTAATAACCACAGCGAGCCAGTGAGAAATCTGTTTTATTAGAGGGGCTTCTAAAAATAACGACAGCAAGCATAACCTAACGTGAAAAAAGTCCTGGCAATCCGCCAAAAACTCCGTTAAGACCGGATTATCAACCGGATGGCGGCGTGGCTTACCCTGCGCCGCCGCAATTTTGACGAGGCGGACCCAATGACCGAGCGCATGCTGAAATTCACTACCCTGCCGCAGCAGACGCCGGAAAAGCGTGGGGCTGCGGAACGCCGGGAGGATTTCGACGAAATCTATGAAGATTTCGAGCCCGCCACCGCCCAGGCCCAGGCCAGCCGGTGCAGCCAGTGCGGCATTCCATTCTGCTCGGTGAACTGCCCGCTTTCCAACAATATCCCCGACTGGCTGAAGCTCACCGCCGAGGGGCGGCTGGAGGAAGCGTATGAGCTGTCCTCCGCCACCAACACCTTCCCCGAGATCTGCGGCCGCATCTGCCCGCAGGACCGCCTGTGCGAGGGCAATTGCGTCATCGAGAAGAGCTTCGAGTCTGTCACCATTGGCGCGGTGGAGCGCTATGTGACCGACACCGCGTTCGAGAAGGGCTGGGTCAAGCCCATCCGCCCAGCGCAAGAGCTGCCGGAGACGGTCGGTATCATCGGCGCTGGCCCAGCGGGCTTGGCGGCGGCCGAGGCGTTGCGCGCGCGCGGCTATCAGGTCACGGTGTACGACCGGCACGACCGCGTCGGCGGGCTGCTGATCTACGGCATTCCCGGCTTCAAGCTGGAGAAGGAGATCGTGCTCCGCCGCTGGAAATGGCTGGAGGAGGGCGGTATCAAATTCGTCCTCAACGCCGATATCGGCGGTGAGACCTCCTTCGCCACGCTGCGCGGCAAGCATGACGCGCTGCTGGTCGCCACCGGCGTCTACAAGCCGCGCGAGATCACCGGGCCAGGCTCGGGGCTCAAGGGCATCGTCCGCGCGCTGGACTACCTCATCACCTCCAACCGCAAGAGCCTGGGCGACGCGGTGCCGGATTTCGACTCCGGCCTGCTGAACGCCAAGGGCAAGGATGTGGTGGTCATCGGCGGCGGCGACACCGCGATGGATTGCGTGCGCACCGCCATCCGCCAGGAGGCCA
>JAQUAC010000082.1 GCA_028687415.1 Acidocella sp.
GGCCTTGTATCTCTCTAAGACCCAGCCTGCACTTGGCATTACCGACCCGTATGAGCTGAACCAGACGCAGATGAACGCGGTGGTGGCGCTGCTCAAGGGGCAGACCTCCCTCATCAAGAAATACTGGGCCCTGGCCTCGGATGAAATCCAGCTCTTCACCTCCGGCGATGCCGTGGTGGGCGCGGCCTGGCCGTATCAGACCAACACGCTGCAGGCGGCGAAGGTGCCGGTGGCTGACACCATTCCGGCGGAAGGTGCGACAGGCTGGGCCGATACCTGGATGGTCTCCGCCAAGGCGCCGCATGTGAACTGCGCCTATGAGTGGATCAACTGGGTGACGACGCCGAAAGTGCAGGCGCAGCAAGCCATTTACTTTGGTGAGACACCCGCCAACACGCTGGCCTGCAAGGAGATGGACGCCCAGCAGCCCGGCGCCTGCGCGCAGTATCATGGCGATGCCCCGGCCTCGTATTTCGACAAGATCAAGTTCTGGAAAACCCCGCGTACCGAGTGCGGCAACGGCAAGAATGATTGCCTGGACTACACCGCCTGGCAACGCGAATGGCAGAGCATCAAGGGCTGAACATGCGGCGGTTTTTCTCCGCGTTCGGTTGGCGGCATGAGGGGGCGGCAAATGCCGCCCTGCTCGGCCTGCCCGCCATTTGGTTCGCCTGCCTGTATCTTGCCGCCATCGGCGCGCTGCTCATCACCGCCTTCTGGACGGTGGACGACCTCAGCGGCGACCTGATCCCCGGCTTTTCCTTTGCGAATTTCCAACAGCTTTTGAGTGACCCGATTTATACGCGCATCGGCCTGCGGACGATCCTCATTGCCGCCGCTGTTACCATCACGGATGTCGTGTTGGCTTGGCCGGTCGCCTACGCCATGGTACGTCTGGCCGGGCCGCATTTGCGTGCAGCACTCATGGCCATGGTCATGGTGCCGCTCTGGTCCAGCTACCTTGCCCGTGTTTACGCGTGGCGGCTGATTTTGGCGCATGACGGCGTGCTGAACTGGGCGCTGGCTGAGATGGGGCTGCCCGGCCTGCATATCGGCTACAGCAACTGGGCCATGTGGATTGTGTTCTCCTATCTCTGGCTGCCGTTCATGATCCTTCCCGTCGCCGCCGCGGTGGAGCGCATTCCACCCAGCCTGCTGGAAGCCTCGGCTGATCTGGGCGAGCGCGGGCTGGCGACGTTCCGGCGCGTGATCCTGCCCATGGCGCTTCCGGGCATGGTTGCTGGCGCTATCTTCACTTTTTCCCTCACGCTGGGGGATTTCGTGACGCCGATGCTCGTCGGCGGCACAGGCTCGGACTTCATCGGCAATGTGGTGTACGCGAACGTGGGTGTAACGAATAATATTCCCTTTGCGGCGGCGTATGCGGTGCTGCCGCTCGGCGTCATGGTGGTGTTCCTGGCGCTTGCGCGCAGGCTGGGGGCATTCGATGCGCTCTAAGGGGAACTGGCTCATTTGGGCGGCAGTGGTGGCCATCATGGGCTTCCTGTTCGTGCCCATCGTTATCATCGTGGTCTATGCGTTCTCGGCGGCGCCCATTCCGGCTTGGCCCATTACTGGTTTCGCGCTGCATTGGTTCGCCGATACGTGGAATGACGAGGAAGTGCGCCAGGCGCTCGCCCTTTCGCTGGAAGTCGCGGGCGTGGCCACAATCCTCGCCATTCTGCTCGGCACTCTGGCGGCCATGGCGGTGGCGCGCATGAAATCGGCGGCGCGGGAGGTGGTGAGCTTCGTCGCGGTGCTGCCCATAGCGTTGCCCGGCATTCTCACCGGCATGGCGCTGGCGGCGTATTTCGCCTTCTGGGGCATGAACCTGTCCTATTGGACAATCGTCGCCGGGCACGCCACGTTCTGCGTCGTTATCGTCTACAACAACGTGGTTGCCCGGCTGCGGCGCATGCCGCGCTCACTCACCGAGGCCTCGGCTGATCTCGGCGCGGATGCGTTCCTTACCTTCCGCCGGGTGCAACTGCCGCTGATGGCCAGCGCCATCGGGGCAGGGGCGCTGCTGGCCTTCGCGCTGTCCTTTGACGAGGTGATCGTCACCACCTTCACCGCCGGGGCGCAGAACACGCTGCCATTGTGGATTTTCGGTGCCATCCGCCTGGGGCAGAAGCTGCCTGAGGTGAATGTCGTGGTCTTCGCCATCATCCTCTTTACCACCGTGCCGGTGCTGCTGGCGCAGAAGCTCATCGGCGAATCCGGGCGGGTTGCGCGGTAGCGCCGTCCGTCCTAGTCTTTTGGCCAACGAGGATACGCAAGTCACGCCGCAAAACAAGGCGGAGTTGAAGTAGAATGGGCCAATTTGTAGGGAACGCGCGGGGCGCGCAGGTGGGGCTTGTCGCCACGGCGGGGCTGTTGCCGTTTTTGTCTGAGCTGGGGGCTGATGCGGACCGGATCATGGGGCCGGCCGGCATTGATGCTGGCCGGCTGAACAGCGCCAGCGAGGGCAGCATTTCCCTGGCCTGCTATGTGGATGTCATGGAGCGCGCCGCGCAAATCTCCGGCTGCGCCGATTTTGGCCTGCGTTATGGACGGCAATTCCCCGCCTCCAGCCACGGTCTGGTGGGCGACATCGCGCTCGCCGCCCCCACAATCGGTATGGGGCTGCGCCAGTTCGCCGACCTCTTCCCTCTGCACCAGGAGGCTAGCGATGTGTCCCTCCACGCCGATGGCGGCCTGCTGCGCCTGGAATACCGCATTCTCGACTGGCGCATCTTCGACCGGCGGCAGGACGCGGAACTCACCATCGCCATGTTTCAAAACTTGCTACGCCACGCCTATGGCCCCGGCTTCACCCCGGCGGAGGTGCATTTCGAGCACCCGGAGCCGGGCTGCCGGGCCGTGCATGAGGCGACTTTCAGCGCGCCGGTGTTCTTTGGCCAGCGCACCAACGCCATCGTCTTCCGTCCCGGCGATTTGCATCGCAAAATGCCCGGCGCTGACGCCGCCACTTTTTCCCGCCTGCTGGCCGAAGCCTTCCTGCGCCGCTTGCCGCATGGGCGCGTGCCGCTGCCCGAGCGTGTGCGCGCGGAAATCCGCTCCCGCCTGCCGGATGGCGCCCCGCCGATGAACGACGTGGCCGCCGCCCTGGGGGTCCCGCGCTGGACCCTGCAACGCCGCCTGGGCGAACTCGGCCTCACCTACGCCGAAGCCGTGCAGGAGGTGCGCAAATCCCTGGCCCGCTCCTACCTCGCCCAGCCGCACCTCTCGGTCTCCAGCATCGGCCAGCTTCTGGGCTACGCCGAGCTCAGCCCGTTCAGCCGGGCTTGCAAGCGCTGGTTTGGCGCCTCGCCGGAGAAGATACGTGCCGCCGGCTGGGCGGTGTGAGGCGAAAAGTCGGAGGAGGACGCTGTCTCCCGAACTCTTAGCCAGGGACTGAGCCCCTGGCCTTTCGTCTCAGATCACGTCAGCACCCCGCAATGCCGCGATTTCCGCTGGGCTAAGCCCCAGTTCGCCGGTCAACACATCATCCGTATCGGCGCCCAGTGCCGGGGGCGGGCGGTTGTCTTCCGCCGGGGTGCGGGAGAAGCGCATGGGGTTAGCCACACCACGCAGGCCGGGGCCGAGGTCTTTGAAGATGCCGCGGGCCTGCACTTGCGGGTCGTCGTCGAGGTCGGGGAAGGCGTTGATTGGCCCGCCGGGCACGCCCGCCGCTTCCAGCGCTTCAGTCCACGCCTTGGTGGTGCGCGCCAGCAGCAGCGTTTCCAGAAGCGGGATCAGCACGGCGCGGTTGGCCACGCGCGCGGGGTTGGTGGCAAAGCGCGTATCCAGCGCCAGCTCAGGCGCCCCGGCCAAGGCCACGAAGCGGGCGAACTGCTCGTCATTGCCCACGGCCAAAATGATATGCCCGTCCAAAGTGGCGAAGACCTGATACGGCACGATGGAGGGGTGTGCGTTGCCCAGGCGCGGAGGCTGCTCGCCGGAGACGAGGTAGCTCGAAATCTGGTTCGCCATGGTGGCGATCTGCACGTCAAACAGCGCGAGGTCGATGTGCTGCCCCTTGCCGCTGCGGGCACGTTCCAGCAGCGCGGCTAGAACGGCGGTGGCGGCGTACATGCCGGTGAACACGTCCACCACCGCCACGCCCGCCTTCATCGGCTCGCCCTCCGGTGTACCGGTCACGCTCATCAGCCCGCCCATGCCCTGCATCAGGAAATCGTACCCCGCGCGGTGACGGTACGGGCCGGTCTGGCCGAAGCCGGTGATGGAGCAGTACACGAGGCGCGGGTTCTCCGCGCACAAGGTTTCAGCATCCAGGCCGAGTTTCTTCAGCCCGCCGAATTTGAAGTTCTCCAGCACCACATCGCTCTGCGCTGCCAGACGCTTGATCAGCGCCTGGCCTTCAGGCTTGGCCATATCCACGGTCACGGAGCGCTTGCCTCTGTTGGCGCAGAGAAAATACGCGCTGGTGCCGTCCTCCTTCACGAAGGGCGGCCCCCATTTGCGCGTATCGTCTCCCTGGCCAGGGCGCTCGATCTTGATCACCTCGGCACCGAGATCGGCAAACACCTGGCCGGCCCAGGGGCCAGCCAGCACGCGGCTCAAATCCAGCACGCGTATGCCGTGGAGCGGGCCCATCAGAACGCCGCGAGGCCGGTCTGCGCGCGGCCCAGAATGAGCGCGTGCACGTCATGCGCGCCCTCATAGGTGTTCACGGTCTCCAGGTTAACCATGTGGCGGATCACGTGGTACTCGTCGGAGATGCCGTTGCCGCCATGCATGTCGCGTGCCAGACGGGCTACATCCAGCGCCTTGCCGCAATTGTTGCGCTTCAGCAGGGAGATCATCTCGGGCGCGGCCTGGCCCGCATCCAGCAGGCGGCCTAATTGCAGCACGCTGTGCAGGCCGAGGGTGATTTCCGTCTGCATGTCGGCGAGCTTCTTCTGAATGAGCTGCGTGCCCGCCAGCGGCCGTCCGAACATCTTGCGGTTCAGCGTGTACTCGCGCGCGGCATGCCAGCAGAACTCCGCCGCCCCCAGCACGCCCCAGGCAATGCCGTAGCGCGCATTGTTGAGGCAAGAGAATGGCCCGCGCAGGCCCTTGGCCCCCGGCAGCATGGCGTCGTCCGGCACGAACACCTCGTCCATCATGATCATGCCGGTGACGGAGGCGCGGAGCGACACCTTGCCCTCGATCTTCGGCGCGGTCAGACCCTTGGCACCCTTCTCGGCGATGAAGCCGCGAATATCTCCGGCATCGTCCTTGGCCCAGATGATGAACACATCGGCGATGGGGGAGTTGGAAATCCAGGTCTTGGAGCCGCTGAGCAGATAGCCGCCATCCACCTTCTTGGCGCGGGTGCGCATGGAGGCCGGGTCCGACCCTGCATCCGGCTCGGTGAGGCCGAAGCAGCCAACCCACTCGCCGGTGCGTAAGCGCGGCAGATACTTGTCCTTCTGCGCCTCGGTGCCGAAGGCGTAGATCGGGTACATCACCAAGCTGGACTGCACCGAGAACGCGGAGCGGTAGCCGCTATCCACGCGCTCGATCTCGCGGGCGATGAGGCCGTAGGCAACGTAAGACACATCGGCGCAGCCATGGGTCGAGATCGTCGGCCCCAGCAGCCCCAGCTCGCCCAGCTCGTTCATAATCTCGCGGTCGAATTTCTCTTCCCGGAAGCCGTGCAGCACGCGCGGGGCCAGCTTGTCCTGCGCGTAAGCGTGCGCGGCGTCGCGGATGGCGCGTTCTTCTTCCGTCAGCAGCCCTTCCAGCCGCAGCGGGTCGGTCCAGTCAAAATCTGACATCTTGCCTTTGGTCATGGCGTTCTCCCTCAAGAAAAAATCCTGGCGCTCTTGTGGCGCAGCTTGGTTTTTGTCGCAAATAGATTAAAATACGTTTTTGATGCATAAATAGCATTAAAAGGGGGGCGGCATGGAACTGCGGGAGCTACGTTGCTTCGAGATTCTGGCGGAAGAGCTGCACTTTGGCCGCGCGGCGGACCGGCTGGGCACCACGCAATCCAGCGTCTCCCGTCTCATTGCCGCGCTGGAGACGAGTCTTGGGGCAAAACTCTTCAACCGCGCCAAGCGCTCCTCCGTCTCGCTCACCTCCGCCGGGGCGCTGTTTCTGCCCGAGGCACGGCTGATCCTGCGTCAGGCCGAGCGTGGCGAGACCATCGCCCGCCGCGCCGGGCGGGGCGAAATCGGTCGGCTGGAAATCGGCTTTGTCGCCTCCGCCGCCTGGGGTGGCATTGTCTCCGCTTTGGTGCGCCGCTACCGCGAGCAGGCGCCGGGCGTGGACATTCATTTGCAGGAGCTGGAAACCCCGCGCCAGATCGAGGAGATCGCCGCCGGGCGGCTGGATATCGGCTTTCTGCGCGCCCGCGCCGCCTATCCGGTGGAGGTAAAGGTCATCCGCCTGCGGCGCGACCCGCTGCTCATCGCCTTGGCCGACGACCACCCGCTTGCCGCTCAAGCCACGCTCCGCCCGGCGGACCTCGCCGGGACAAAATTCATCGTCCCGCATTTTGGTGAGGAGGCCGGGTTCCTCGCCCGCATCCGCGCTCTGGGCGATGCCGGCGGCTTCACTCCCATCATCCTCGCCCCGGTGCGGGATTTCCTTACCGTGCTCACCTCCGTTGCCGCGGGGTTGGGCTGTGGGCTGGTGCCAGCTCAGGCCGAGAATCTGCGCATTCCCGGCACGACGCTGCGCCCGGTGGCGGGGCTGGACCTGCACTCAGAGCTGATGCTCGCCTGCCGCCATGCCGAGGCCTCCCCCGCCGTGCGCCAGTTCACCGCCCAGGCCACGGCGCGTTAGCCACCGTTCCAGGCGTGCTGATTTTTTTTGTTGCGATAAATCAATGTAAATGCCGTGCGCCGGATCGTAATTGTCCTTGTTGAGGCAAGCAATATTGTGTTTTCGCCCGGAAGTTTTTCGGCTCTTTGCGGTATGAAAATACGCAAGCACAGGGATGGCTCGTTCATTGTGCATCTGTACTCCACAATCTTCCATGAACCTTGGTGGATGGAAATCTCCTGCGCCGGCGCTCAGCGGGAAGTCTCTGTCTCCGCCGGCGGCATGGTCGTTGGGCGGCTGCCCTATCTGCTTTCCAAAAGAGGGCCGGGGCTGACGACTTTGGGAATGCCATCTATGACGCATGTGCTCGGCCCGGTTCTGGCTGTGGACTTCATCGTCGAGATCCTGCCCGCGTCGCGGGAGGCGATCCAGCACGCTGTGGCAAAGGGGCTAGTGTTCGACATGGATGATGGCATGCATGTCAAAAACAACTGCTTGCCGAATCTGTTGCTGCTCACTGGTTTCGGCGGCACGATAAAACCGCGTTACGTGGTGCAGAGCTCATCACCGGTTGTTCAAATGGCGCAACGTGTGAAGGAGCTGTTCCGGGAGCGCGCCCGGCCGTAAGATGGCCGCGGCCCTTGGCATGGGCCGCCCGCCGGTTTAGGTGCGGGGTCATGAGCAAGCGCATTGACCCGAGATTGATGGCCGAGGGCCGCCGCACGCGGGGAGCCCTTAAAGTGAGCATCATGCTCGGGCTGGTCGGGGGCTGGTTGATCATCGCGCAATCGGTGTTGCTGGCGCAGGTGGTCAATCGCATCTCTTTCCACCATTTTGCACTGCATCAGGTTTCGCCGCTGCTTTGGGGCTTGGCCGGGTTGTTCGTGCTGCGCGCCCTGCTGGCCTGGGCGGCGGAGGTCGCGGCCTTCAAGGCCAGCGCCCGCATCAAGACGCATCTGCGGCACGAGTTGCTGGCCCATGTCTTCGCGCGCGGCCCGGTCTACGCGGCGGATGAGCGCAGTGCCGATATCGCCGCCACGGCGGTGGAGGGCGTGGAGGCGCTGGAGCCTTATTTCTCCCGCTACGTGCCGCAAATGGCGCTGTGCGTGGCTGTTCCCCTCGCCATTCTGGCCCTGGTGTTCCCGCTGGACTGGATCAGCGGCGTGATTCTGCTGGTGGCCGGGCCGCTGGTGCCGGTGTTCATGGTCTTCGTCGGCTACCGGGCCGAGGCCATCAACCAGCGCCAATGGGAGAAGCTGCTGCTGATGAGCGCGCATTTTCTCGATATGCTGCAAGGGCTGACGACGCTGAAGCTGTTCGGCCGGGCGCGGGACGAGATCGAGATCGTCGCCCGCCTGTCAGATGATTACCGCCGCACCACCATGTCCGGCCTGCGCGTGGCCTTCCTCACCTCGGCGGTGCTGGAGTTCTTCGCCTCCGTGGCCATCGCCCTGGTGGCGGTGTTGTTCGGTGCGCGGCTCCTCCACGGGCATATCGCCTTCTACCCGGCCTTTCTGGTGCTGCTGCTCGCCCCGGAATATTTCGTGCCGCTGCGCGGGCTCTCCGTGCATTACCACGCCCGGATGACGGCCATCGCCGCCGCCAAACGCATTTTCGAGATACTGGACGCCCCCGCCGCGGCCCCCGCCGGCGCCATAGCGCTGCCCGCGCTGGAGAGTCTGGAGCTGCGCTGTGAGAATTTGAGTTTCGCCTACGCCGAGGGCGCGCAAGTATTGGATGGCTTCAACGCCGTGTTCCCGGCGGGCAAGATCACCGCCATTGTCGGCGCCTCGGGTGCCGGTAAGACCACGCTGGCGCGGCTGCTGCTCGGCTTCGTGCAGCCCCAGGCGGGGCAAATTCTGGTGAATGGGCAGGATCTGGCGGGCATCGCGCCCGAAGCATGGTGGAAAACCCTGGCCTGGGTGCCGCAAAACCCGCGTTTATTTCAGGGGACGATTGCCGCCAATCTGCGCCTCGGCGCGCCCGAGGCCGATGAAGCCGCCTTGCGCGAGGCCGCCACCAGCGCCCGCGCCCTGAGCTTTATCGAGGCGCTGCCGGGCCAGTTCGAGGCCGATGTCGGCGAT
>JAQUAC010000083.1 GCA_028687415.1 Acidocella sp.
CCACTTCGCGGCTTTGGGCCGCGTTGTCACAAGCGGGAGGCCGCGTGACCAGCCAGCCTCCTTGCACTTGGCTTTTTTTAGTCTTAGTCACCCTGCACTTTGTTTTTTTGGAGTTTTGGTCATGTCCTACAGGGTTGCGGTTGTCGGTGCCACCGGTGCGGTCGGGCGCGAAATCCTCAAGACCCTCGCTGAGCGGAATTTTCCGGTGTCGGAAGTTGCCGCCCTGGCCTCCGGCCGGTCCGCTGGCCAGCAGGTCTCCTTCGGCGAGGATCAGGTCCTCACGGTGAAGAACCTTGAGACGTTCGATTTCACCGGCTGGGATATCGGGCTGTTCTCGCCCGGCGCCTCGGTTTCGGCCATTCACGCCCCGCGCGCGGGCGCGCAGGGGTGCGTGGTCATCGACAACACCTCGCAGTTCCGCATGGACCCGGACGTGCCGCTGGTGGTGCCTGAGGTGAACCCGGAAGCCATCGCGCTGTTCCGCAAGAAGAACATCATCGCCAACCCGAACTGCTCGACCATCCAGATGCTGGTGGCGCTGAAGCCGCTGCACGACAAGTTCAAGATCAAGCGGGTTGTGGTCTCCACCTACCAGTCGGTTTCCGGCGCGGGTAAGGAGGGCATGGATGAGCTGTATAACAGCACCAAGGCGCATTACGGGATCGAGGCCGACAAGATCAAGCCGGAAGTGTTCCAGAAGGATATCTCCTTCAACTGCATCCCGCAGATTGACGTGTTCATGGATGACGGCGCGACCAAGGAAGAGTGGAAGATGGTCGTCGAGACCAAGAAGATCCTCGACCCGAAGATCGAGGTCATCGCCACCTGCGTGCGCGTGCCGGTGTTCATCGGCCACTCGGAAGCCGTGTACGTGGAGTTCGAGAACCCGGTGACGGTGAACGAAGCCCGCGCGGCGCTGCGCCATGCCCCTGGCGTGGTGGTGCAGGACGAACGGGTTGAAGGCGGCTACGCCACCCCGGCGGAGTGCAAGGGCGAGGACGCGGTGTTCGTCTCGCGCATCCGCAAGGACCCGACCGTGCCGCACGGGCTGGCCTTCTGGTGCGTCTCCGACAATCTGCGCAAGGGCGCGGCGCTGAACGCAGTGCAGATTGCCGAGGCGCTGGTGGCGCAGGGGCTACTGGCGAAGAAGGCCGCCTGAACCTGCCCCCGCGGGGGATTGACCTAAGGAAAGGGGCCTCCTTCGGGGCCCCTTTTTTATGTCATCTGCCGTAACCGTATTTGCCGTAATCCTGGCGGCTCGGCTGCACCAGGAATATGAAGATCGCGATATCGATGCCCAGTGAGACCAGGGCTAGCCCCAGCCCGGCCAAGTGCAGGCCAAGGCCCGGCACCCGGTGATCGACGGCGAGCAAGCCTCCCCGCGCAACGATGAGCCCGATCTGTGCAAGAACCCATTTCCCCGAATGCCCCGCATCGTGCAGGCGCCTCACCTCGGCGGCCAGTTGAGGAATGCAGGAAGCAAGAAGAAACAAGCCGAGGATCAGGGCCAGAACAGCCACCACCAGCGCCCCCGGCGGATTGGTCCGCTGGATCGATATGGCGACCGCCGCCAGCATGACCGTTGTAAAAAGCAGCAAGGCATTCCACAGCACGAACCACCAATACGCGGCGCGCGTGGCACGGCCTGAAAAGTTAAAATAGTTCCTGTACCCTGCCTCGACCGCCTCGGCGAACCCCATATCAATCTCTCCGGTATAATATCGACACTATAACGAGGTAGACCCGCCGCGCCACCCTGCCCGCCGCGATAAAACCCTTATCGACGTGTGCCCCCATTTTCGCGTAAAGCTCCCCCATGACCGACACCCCCCTCGACCTGATCCGCAATTTCTCGATCATCGCGCATATCGACCACGGCAAATCCACCCTGGCCGACCGGCTTATCCAGTATTGCGGCGGGCTTACCGCGCGCGAGATGAGCGAGCAGGTGCTCGACAACATGGACATCGAGAAAGAGCGCGGGATCACCATCAAGGCGCAGACCGTGCGGCTGGAATACCCGGCCAAGGATGGCAAGACCTATGTGCTGAACCTGATGGACACGCCCGGCCATGTGGACTTCGCCTATGAGGTGAGCCGCAGCCTGGCCGCCTGCGAGGGCTCGCTGCTGGTGGTTGATGCCTCCCAGGGCGTGGAGGCGCAGACGCTGGCCAATGTGTACCAAGCCATTGACGCGCATCATGAAATTGTCCCGGTGCTGAACAAGATCGACCTGCCCGCCGCCGATGTGCCGCGCGTGAAGCAGCAGATCGAGGATGTAATCGGCATCGACGCCTCTGACGCGGTGGAGATTTCCGCCAAGACGGGGCTGAACATCGAGGGCGTGCTGGAAGCGCTCGTCACCCGCCTGCCCGCCCCCAAGGGCGACCGGGACGCGCCACTCTCCGCCCTGCTGGTGGATAGCTGGTACGACCAGTATCTCGGCGTGGTGATTCTCGTGCGCATCAAGAACGGCGTGCTGCGCAAAGGCCAGAAGATCCGCATGATGTCCAACAACGCGGCGCATCCGGTGGAGCAGCTTGGCGTGTTCACGCCGAAAATGCGCCCCGTGCAGGATTTGGGGCCGGGCGAGATGGGCTACATTACCGCCGCCATCAAGACCGTGGCCGATTGTAATGTGGGCGACACCATCACCGATGACCGCAATCCGGTGGCCGAGGCGCTGCCGGGCTTCAAGCCCTCCATCCCCGTGGTGTGGTGCGGGCTGTTCCCGGTCGATGCCGATGATTTCGAGAAGCTGCGCGAGTCGCTGGGCAAGCTGCGCCTGAACGATGCCAGCTTCCACTACGAGGCCGAGACCTCGGCGGCTTTGGGCTTTGGCTATCGCTGCGGCTTCCTCGGGCTGCTGCATCTGGAGATCATCCAGGAGCGGCTCTCGCGCGAGTTCGACCTCAACCTCATCGCCACCGCGCCGTCTGTGGTTTACAAAATCTATAAGAGCAACGGCGAGATGGAGTGGCTGCACAACCCCTCCGACATGCCGGACGGCTCGGTGATCGACCATATCGAGGAGCCGTGGATCAAGGCCACCATCATGGTGCCGGATGATTATCTGGGCGCGGTGCTGACCCTGTGCAGCGACCGGCGCGGCCAGCAGGTGGACCTGACCTATGTGGGCAACCGCGCCATGGCCGTGTACCGCCTGCCACTGAACGAGGTGGTGTTCGACTTCTATGACCGGCTGAAGTCGATCAGCCGCGGCTATGCCAGCTTCGATTACCAGATTGAGGATTATGCCGAGGCGGACCTCGTGAAAATCTCGATTCTGGTGAACCAGGAGCCGGTGGACGCGCTCTCCTTCATCGCCCACCGCAGCCAAGCCGAGCAGCGCGGGCGCTCGATCTGCGCCAAGCTGAAGGATCTGATCCCCAAGCAATTGTTCAAGATCGCCATCCAGCCCGCCATCGGCAGCCGCGTGATCGCGCGAGAGACGATTTCCGCCCTCTCCAAGGACGTGACCGCCAAGTGCTATGGCGGCGACATCAGCCGCAAACGCAAGCTGCTGGAGAAGCAGAAAGAGGGCAAGAAGCGCATGCGCCAGTTCGGCAAGGTGGAGATCCCGCAGAGCGCGTTCCTCGCCGCGTTGAAAATGGACGCCTGACCCACTTGTTATAGGCCGCCGGTTTCTGTAAGGAGGCCCGCGCGCGGGAGAGATGGCCGAGCGGCTTAAGGCGCACGCTTGGAAAGCGTGTGTGCGTGAAAGCGTACCCAGGGTTCGAATCCCTGTCTCTCCGCCACCCCCCTTTGTTGACCGCCACAGCAGGTTCTATACTGCAAGTAGCACCATGCATGCTGTTCTTTGTGCGGATCAATTTGTTGCGCTGAATGCCAGGGCGCGTAACGTCCAATACATTAAACTACTGCAATTTAATTTTTAGCTTTAGCCGGTTTAGCTTCTCAAGCTCCGTTACACTCGTTAATGTGTGGTTGCTGGGCTCGCCGCCGATCTCCTTTTTTACAAGAGAAGCGTGTAAACCCTCCACATTGGGCTTATTGTTCAATCATGCGGCACGGTTCTCAACCCAAGGATGCAACAATCTGGTACCCCGCCGCCGCTAACCGGCGAGTGCCTGACAACACGGGGGCTACCAGATCTTGAATACGGAAGAACTCGCATTATCGATGACTTTGGTGGTGCTTGGCTGCGGCCTGGCCTGGCTGGCATGGGATCTGATCCGCCGGAGACGCCGCCGGGAGGAAGAGGAAAGCCGCCCGATCGATACCTCCATCTTCAACCAATCCTCATCCGCGGAGGCGCTGCGCAGCGCGCTGGAAGACACAGCGCCCGCTGCCCCGGCCGAGGATGGCCTCGGATTCCGCCGCTACACCGAGACGGACACCCTGCCCGAGCCGAAGAAGCCTGTTATCGCCTACCTTGAGGATGGCACGGTGCAGGATATGCCCCATGAACCCATACATGAGACGCAATCCAGCACGCCGATCCACGCAGAGCCGGAGCTGGAGCCCGTATTCATCCTCAAGCCGGAACACGCACCCGCGCCGGAGCCTGAGCCTGTATCCATTCTGAAGCCGGAATACGCGTCCGCGCCGGAGCCGGCCGCGCCCGCCCCGGTGCTCATCTGCACGCATTACGGCGCCGGTTTCGGCGGCAAGGTGGTGCTGGCCGATGTCAGCCTGGAAATCCCGGCGCGCGGCATTACTACGCTCATGGGGCCGGCCGGCACCGGCAAATCCACACTGATGCGCTCACTCGCCGGACTCTACGCGCAGAACGCGCTGCATAAGAGCTGGGGCGAAGTCAGCTACCGGGGGGCGCCGTTGGGCGTCGGAAACTACCCGCTGCTCGTCGCGCAGCGCATCCAGCTCACACAGCGCTCGGCCCTGGAGAGCTTGGTTTTCCATCTGAAAGAGGAGAAGGCGACCGCCTCCGACGAGGAACAGCGCGAATGGGCCTGCCAGATGCTGCGGCAGGTGGGGGCGGAGGATATCATTCCCCAGCTCGACATTCCGTTCATGGACCTGGGCGGGTTGGCACAACGCATCGTCACCATTCTGCGTGAGGCGGTCGCGGCATCGGACCTGCTGATGATCGACGAGCCGACCACCGGCCTGTCCACGCCTGAGGCGGAGGTGCTGATGGCACTGCTGCGGCGGCTGGCGGAGAGCAATGCGCTTCTGGTCGTGCTGCACAACCAGAAGCAGGCGCGGAAGATCTCGGACAGGGTTATCCTGCTGGCCGGGGGCGTGATGCAGGAGCAGGCCAGCGCGGAGGCATTCTTCTCCGGCAACTTGCAAAACCCAGTGGTGGCGCAATTCCTGGCCACGGGTAGCTGCTCCGTACCGTCGCCGGGCACGCCTGCGGAAATGATGGCCGAGGACGTGCCGCCGCCGCCGCCGCTGACCGCCGCCGCCATGGCCGCGATCAAGAGCGAGGTGCGCGCCGCGCTGGCCCCTGCTCCAACTCCCACTCCCGCGCCGGAACCCGCTCCCGCCCCGCCGCAAGGTGAACAGGCCGCGGTGAAGCGCTATCCGGGCAATTCCTCTGGCCCGCGCGGCTTTGTCTGGATCGAGGAAGGACGCTTGGCCGCGACGCCGATGCCGGGCGTTACCGCCGATGTGGATTACGACCTGGACCTGCTGAAGAATGTCGGCATCACCGCGCTCATCACTCTGACGGAGAAGGATTTTCCGCAGGACGCGCTGGCCCGGCATGGCCTTACCAACCTGCACCTGTCGATCGAGGACCGCAAAGCCCCGACCGCGGCGGAAATGGACATGCTGGTGACGCGCATGCGCCAGATGCTGGAAAGCGGCGAAGTGCTGGCCGTGCATTGCCTGGCCGGGCTGGGGCGCACGGGCACCATCCTGGCGGCGTATCTGGTGAAGGAGAAAGGCCTTTCAGCACAGAGCGCGCTCAACCAGATCCGGCGCTTCAACCGGCAATTTGTGCAGTCCGACGACCAGGAGGATTTCCTCATGGAATACGAAGTGCAGAACGAGCAGAACCTGCTGCGCGGACGCGCGGGCAGCAGCGGCGTCAAATCATAAAATAATACCGGGGACCAACTGCAGCGGGGGCAAGGCGCCGCGCCAAGCCGCGATAGCAGCGCAAGGCGGGCTTTGATCTCTCAATCTACATTTTTTAGGAGTACCCACTACGCTATGTCTACCTCCTCAGAGTTGGATACCGCCATCACCAAGGCCATCGCCTCGATCCCCGAATGCATCGCCGCTGGCTATGTGGATGTCGGCTCGGGCTTTCTGCTCAGCATCAAGACCGTCGATTCGCACCCGCAGGGCGTGATCGACCTTGTTGCGGCTGCCACCGCGGACCTGTTCCAGGGTGCGAACGTCGCTACCGTGGAGGCCATCTGGAAGCGGTCCCGCGGCATCGACACGCCGCACCATTATTTCCAGGAGTTCATCGTCAACAGCGACAACATGATCCACGTCTTCATGCGCGGTAAGAAGTACCAGGACTATGTGGGCGTGTTCGTCTGCCGCAACACCGCCAATATCGGCATGGTGCTGGCCAAGTCGCGCATGGCCATGCCGCTGATTGAAAGCGTCGTCTAAGCCGAAACCGGCCGGCTCGCGGGCAACACCGCGGGCCGGGTTCCTTTGCGCCTAACCCGTTATTCCAAGACGATCCAGAAACGCCGGCACACCGTGCGTGGCGGGGGCGGCGATGACATGGTCATAAAGCCCGGCGCCTGTGGGTTTCGGGTTGATTTCGTATAATTCGCATCCCCGGCCATTATGCCGCGCCTCGGCGGCGAAGCCCGCGGCGGGATAGACCACGCCCGACGTGCCGATGGCACAGAACACATCCGCCGCATCCAGCGCCGTGAGAATATCGTCCATATGGTAGGGCATCTCGCCGAACCAGACGATATCGGGCCGCAGCGTGCCCATGCGTCCGCAGGCGGCGCAGGCCATGCCGGGGGTGGCATCCGTTAAATACGTGTGGACCTCGCCGCAGGCGGTGCAGCGCAGCTTACGGAGCTGGCCGTGCATGTGCAGCAGGTTGCGGCTGCCGGCGCGCTCGTGCAAATCGTCCACATTCTGCGTTACCAGCAGGAAACTCCCCTGCCCTGCCCAGGCGCGCTCCAGCGCCGCCAGAGCCATATGCGCCGCGTTGGGCGTTACCTCATGCAACTGCGCCCGGCGCTGATTATAGAAATGGTGCACTAAAGCCGGATCGCGCGCATAACCTTCGGGCGTCGCCACATCCTCGATCCGGTGCCCTTCCCACAACCCGCCGGCATCGCGGAAGGTGGATATGCCTGACTCTGCGGAAATCCCCGCCCCTGTCAGCACAACGAGATTGCGTCTCATGCCAGAAGCCATCATATCTCTACTCATCCGCCGCCAAGGTAAAACATCGCACGTATTTTGGGACCGGAATTGGCCGTTACTTTCCGTTGTGCTCCGCCGCATTGCGGCAATGCATCTTACATCTACCACATTGATTGATTTTGCTGTTTGCGGAAAGTGATGTTCAAGCTCGACGAAATCCTGTTTGCGCTAAAGACCTTCGCCGGCGCCATGGCGGCGTTGTTCCTGGCTTATTGGCTGCAGCTGGACAACCCTTATTGGGCGATGGCCTCCGCGTATATCGTGGCGCAGCCTTTCGCCGGGGCGATGCGTTCGAAATCCCTGTACCGCGTGGGCGGCACGCTTATCGGCGCCTCCGCCGCCGTGGCGCTGGTGCCCAATCTGGTGAACTCGCCGGTGCTGCTCAGCTTGGCGCTGGCATTGTGGATCGGGTTTTGACTGTACATCTCACTGCTGGCCCGCAGACCGCGTGCTTATACCTTCATGCTCGCGGGCTATACCGCGGGCATTATCGGCTTTCCCTCCGTCACCACACCGGGGCATATTTTCGAGACCGCCATCACCCGTGGCGAGGAGATCTGCATCGGCATCGCCTGCACCACTCTGTTCGGCACGCTGTTCTTCCCGCGCGGGCTTGGGCCGGTGCTGGCGCGGCGCATCGGCACCTGGACCAAGCCGGCGACGGAATGGTCCATTGCGGCGCTGGCGGGCGAAGGTGAATCCGCCCCGGCGCGCGAGGCACGGCGGCGCCTCGCCTTTGAGGCCACGGACGTGGCTATGATGATCATCCAGCTCTCCTACGACGTCTCGCGCCTGCAATCGGCCGTGCGCTTCGTCACCCGGCTGCGGATCTATGTCGTCAGCCTCATGCCCGTGCTCAGCTCCATTGGCGGGCGCGTGGCGCAGCTGCGTCGGCTGGATGCCGTGACGCCGCAATTGCAGACGGCGTTGGAGGAGACCACCGCGTGGATCCATACCGGCGGCACGGAAAACGCCGACGAGCTGCTGGAGAAAATCGAGGCGCTGGAGGATGGCGCGCATAACTGGGGCGGTCTGCTGCGCGCCAGCCTCGCGGTGCGGCTGGAGGAGCTGGTACGCATTGTGCGTCATGCCCGCGCCATCCGCCGGCATGTTCTGGAGGGCGACAAGGCCCCGGAAAACCCGATTCTGGACGCCGAATATATCGCCGTGACGGCGCAGAACCGTGACCATAAACTGGCTTTGCTCTCCGGCTTCGCGGCGTCACTGGCCACGCTGCTGGTCTGCGCCGTGTGGATCAACACCGACTGGCCGACTGGCGCCGGGGCGGCGGTGATGGTGGCCATCGCCTGCTCGTTCTTCGCGGCGCAGGACGACCCCGCCCCGGCCATCGCGCGCATGCTGCGCAATGGTGTCATCATCATCATCGCCGTCGCCATCTACACCTTCTACCTCCTGCCCAGGGTGGAGACCTTCGTGGAGCTCTGCCTGGTGCTGCTGCCGGCG
>JAQUAC010000084.1 GCA_028687415.1 Acidocella sp.
TTGGTGGAGAACAGGCGGTGCAGCGTGTCCATGCCTATCAGCATGGCCATGTTCACCGGGCGCCGGGCGGCTTGGTAGCGGGCTAGAACCTCTGGGGCGCCGGGGTCTTCGGCGTTGTCCAGAATTTCCACCAGGGAGATCGCGTCCTGGTAGCCCAGGTTAAGCCCCTGGCCCGCGATGGGGTGCACGCCGTGCGCGGAATCGCCCACCAGCACCAGCCGCGTGTCGTAATACCGGGCGGCGAACATGGCGTAGAGCGGGTAGATCCAGCGTCGCCCGGCGAGTTGGAAATCGCCCAGCTTCGTGCCCAGGCGCTTTGCCACCTCGTGCATGAACGGCACGTCCGGCATGGCGTAGAGTTTCTGGGCCAGTTCGTCGCGCTCGGTGAATACAATTGCGGAGAGGTTGGGGTGTTCCGCCGTGCCGGTCATCGGCAGCACCGCGAATGGCCCGCCGGGGAGGAAATGCTCCAGCGCCACGCCATTATGCGGCTTCTCATGCGCGATGGCGAAGATCACCGCCGTCTGATGATAGGGCAGGCGGGTGGTGCTGATGCCAGCCTCGTCGCGCAGCTTGGATTTGCGGCCTTCCGCCGACACAACCAGCTTGGTGGTGAAAACCTCGCCGCCCACGGTTACGGTGGCGCCGTCCGCCCGGCGCTCCACCTTGGCCGTGGCCGGGGCGCGCAGGGTGATGTTCTCCGCCGTCTGTAGTCTCTTGTTAATGGCGACGCGGATCGAGCGTGCCTCGATGATCCAACCGAACGCGTCATCGCCCACCGTGCGGTGGTCGAAATGCAGTTTCAGGCGTGAGGGCGGGCGGCCAAGCTTGCCGTCGGTCACGTCGATGTCGAGAATCGGGCAGGGGGCGTAGGGCATCGCGTCCCAGATCCCGGCCCAGTCCATTATGGTCTTGCTGCCGGCGGCCACGGCGTAAGCCCGGCCGTCGAAATCAGGGTCCTCCATGGGGGTCAGGTCCGCCTGATCCACCAGCAGGATTTTGTGCCCGCGCGCCGCAAGGGCCAGGGCCAATGTGCCGCCCACCGGGCCGGCGCCGATAATCGCAACATCGCAGGTGAGTGTCATGGTGTTAACCTGCCAGAAAACCGCAGGGACGGAAACTCCCCCGGGGTTTGAGAAAAAAATAACCAATCGTGTGCCTGTAAATTGGGCAGGAGTGATTGCATGCCCGGCCGGTGAGGTGCGGGCGCACCAGCCGGCATGAAGCTTGGCGGGTACAAACTTTGTTAATTGTTCGGACAGACCCAGGCGGCATGGTCCTTGCTTTATGTGGTTTTGTCACAGCTACCGAGCTCTTCACATAATTGCTCTGCCGACCTGTTCAGGCTCCAGGTCACCCAAAGGCGGGGAAAAACAAGAGGAACAGATACTCGATGAGTAAACGATCGATCTTGGCGGTCCCAGCGGGTTTAGGATTGCTTTTTGCCGGCAGCGCCCCCGCGCTTGCCCAAACCGCAGCCCCCACGTTGAATTCTGGCGATACGGCCTGGATGCTGATCTCCTCGGTGATCGTGCTGATGATGACAGTCCCAGGGCTGGCGCTGTATTACGGCGGCCTGCTGCGCCGTAAGAACATTCTGGCGATGCTGATGCAGTGCTTCTTCGCCACGGGGCTCATCTCCGTGCTCTGGTGCGTCATCGGCTACAGCCTGGCGTTCACCGCCGGGTCCGGCCCGCTGGCGCCGTTCGTCGGCGGCTTCTCGCGCTTCATGCTCAACGGCACGGGGCTGAACGGCCTCTCGGGCACCATTCCCGAGACCGTGTTCGCCATGTTCCAGTGCACCTTCGCCATCATCACCCCGGTGCTGATCCTGGGCGGCCCGGCTGACCGGTTGAAGTTCTCCTCCGCCATGGTGTTCCTCGGCATCTGGCTGATCGCGGTGTATTGCCCGGTCGCCCATATGGTTTGGGGCCCCGGTGGCTTCCTGATGAATGCGGGCGTGCTGGACTTCGCCGGTGGTACCGTCGTGCACATCAACTCCGCTGTCGCTGGCCTGGTTGCCGCCGTCATGGTTGGCAAGCGCGCGGGCTATGGCCGTGACAACATGGCTCCGGCCGACCTCGGCTACACCTTTCTGGGTGGCGCGCTGCTGTGGGTGGGTTGGTTCGGCTTCAACGCCGGTTCCGCCCTCACCGCTGGTGGTCAGGCTGGCATGGCCATGATCAACACCCACCTCGCGACCTCCGCCGCCGTGGTGTCCTGGACGCTGGTCGAATGGCTCACCAAGGGCAAGCCGAGCCTGCTGGGCGCTGTCTCCGGCGCGGTTGCCGGCCTCGTCGCCATCACCCCGGCCTGCGGCTTTGTCGGTGTCCCCGGCGCGCTGGTCATCGGCCTGTGTGCGGGCGCGGTCTGCTACTGGGGCGTTACCGGCTTCAAGAGCATGTTCAACTATGACGACGCGCTCGACGTCTGGGGCGTGCACGGCATGGGCGGCATTCTCGGCGCCATGCTCACCGGCGTGTTCGCGCTGAACGAGGTCGGCGGCCATTCCGGCGCGCTGGAGGGCAATGTCCACCAGCTGCTCCTGCAGGCCGAGGGTGTCGTTGTGACCATTCTGTACAGCGGCATCGCCAGCTTCATCATCCTCAAGCTCATCGACATCACCATGGGCCTGCGCGTGAGCAAGGAAGACGAGAGCCAGGGGCTGGACATCACCCAGCACGGCGAAGTGCTTCAGCACCTCGGCTGATCTCCTGAGTGACTTCACCCGGCGCATGTCGCCGGGTGACACGATTCCCGGCCGGGGCTCGCACCCCGGCCGGGTTCTTTTTTTAAGCAGGGCAGAATCCCGGAAGCTGCCGGGTTTTGACGCTCTTTTATTGTTACGGTGTGCGGGGCTTTCTCCCTCGCCCGCGCCGCGGCTTCATCCTCCCCTGTACGGTAGCGGTACGAAAATCCTGGTATAAAATCAGCAAAAGTTGCTAGCGATGCAGGGCGGTCGTGATCCGCGCGGCGTCGTTGTGCAACACACGCGGCTGGGACAGATGGAGACGGTCAAATGACAATTGTACAAGCCTTGCCAGGCAACTGGCTGGATACGGGCGATAACGCCTGGCAGCTCACCGCGGCCACCTTCGTCGGGATCATGAGCGTTCCCGGCCTGGCCCTGCTGTATGGCGGCGCGGTGAAGAAGAAATGGGCGGTGAACTCCGCGTTCATGGTATTCTATGCGTTTTCAGCCGTGCTCATCGCCTGGGTGCTGTGGGCGTACAACATGTCTTTCGGCAAGCCTTGGTTCAATGTTCCGGGCTTCCTCGGCACGGGCGCCTGGATAGGCCATCCGTGCCCCACCACCTCCGCGTATAACATGGAGAAGGAGGCGATCATTCCCTCCGCCGCCAGTGGGATGCCCGCTTTGGGCTACGGCCAGGCGACGATGGTCTACTTCCAGTTCGTGTTTGCCGCCATCACGCCCATCATCCTGCTCGGTGCGATTCTGGGGCGGGTCAGCTTCAAGGCCTGGATAATCTTCGTGCCGCTATGGACCACCTTCATCTACTCCATCGGGGCCTATTCGCTGTGGGGTGGCGGCTGGCTAGGGGCCATGGGCGTGGTCGATTATTCGGGCGGGTATGTCATTCATCTGGCCTCGGCCTTCTCCGGCTTTACCGCCGCTGCTGTCATCGGCCCGCGCATTCCGCGTGACCGCGAGAATTTCCAGCCGAACAATCTGCTCATCACCCTGGCGGGCGCCGGGCTGCTGTGGCTCGGCTGGTCCGGCTTCAACGGTGGCGATCCGTTCACCGCCAATGCCGATGCCGGGGTGGGCGTGCTGAACACCCATACGGCCACCGCCGCGGCGCTGCTCACCTGGGTGGCGTTCGACGTGATGGCCTACGGCAAGCCCTCCATTCTGGGCGCGGTCAACGGCATGATTACCGGGCTCGTCGCCATTACCCCGGCGGCGGGTTACGTGAACGGCATTGGCGCGATCATCATCGGCATCGCCGCCGCGGCGTTGTCCTGGATGACCTGGAACTGGCTCGGCAAGCGCGGCCTGTTCCGCAAGGTGGATGACGTGCTGGGCGTGATCCATACCCACGGCGTGGCGGCGCTGGTGGGCGGCATTGGCACCGGCATTCTGGCTGATCCGAAGATGGTCGAGTGGTACGGCACCAATAACGACCAGTTTGCCGTCACCGGTGCCTGGTACGGGAACCTGCACCAGGTGGTGCTGCAGCTTTACGGCGCGGCCTTCATCATCGTGCTGAACGTGGTCGGCACCTTCATCTTGCTGAAGCTCATCGGGCTGTTCGTGTCACTGCGCATGGATGACGAGACTTTGCTCATCGGCGATGACGCGGTGCATGGCGAGGAGGCCTACGCGATCTTCGCCGACGGGCAGAAGATACCCGTGCTGGGCGACTGACCTGGAAAAACCCCAAGGAAACGGCGCCAGGAGGCGCTGTTTCTGCTTGGGGTAGGCTCGCCATGATCCAGATCAAAGTTTTGCGGAAAAAATCCTGCTTTCAGTAAAGGTCAAATTTCCCGAAGGCAGGACGATGAGCGAGACGGCCGAAACCCTTTCCCCCTATGAGCGCCTCGGCGGCGCGGATGCCGTGCGCCGTCTGGTTGGTGCGTTCTACGACGTGATGGAGCGCGACCCGGCCTATGCCGAGCTGCGCGCCATGCATGAAGAAGATCTGGGTCCGACGCGCGAATCCCTGACCGGGTTCTTCTCCGTCTGGCTCGGCGGCCCGCGCGAGTGGCTGGAGAAGCGCGGCGGCTTTTGCATCATGTCCCGCCACGCCAAGATGAACGTGACCGAGGCGACCGCCGGGCAGTGGATGGATGCCATGCGCCATGCCATCGCCGAAGTGGGAGCGGAACCCGCTCTGGCGGAGAAGATGGATAAGGCCCTCACCCAGCTGGCCGACGCCATGGCCTGGGGCCGCAAGGCCCGCTGAAACCGCCGCCTGACCTTCAAGAAATCCAGCCGCCGGGTTGAAGCTGGGGGCTGCTGGCATTATGCACGCCCCATTCAGGACGGATACAGGCGGCACATGGCAAGCATTGCGGAAGTTTCAGGCAACGAGACGGCGCTGGAGCGTCAGGCGGCGATACTCGCGCAGCCGGTGACCGAGGAGCGGATGATGGCCAACGCCATCCGGGCCTTGGCGATCGACGCTGTGGAGGCGGCCAAATCAGGCCATCCCGGCATGCCGCTGGGCATGGCGGACGCCGCCACGGCGCTGTGGACGCGCGCCCTGAAGTTTGATGCCGCCGATCCCAGCTGGTGGGACCGCGACCGCTTCGTGCTCTCCGCCGGGCATGGTTCCATGCTGCTCTACGCCTTGCTGCACCTCACCGGGCATGAGGGCATGGGCATCGAGGTGCTGAAGAACTTCCGCCAGCTGCACTCGGCCGCCGCCGGGCACCCGGAATATCATGAGCACCCCGCCATCGAGATGACCACCGGCCCGCTGGGCCAGGGGCTGGCCACGGCTGTCGGCATGGCGCTGGCTGAGCGCCTGCTCGCCGCCAAGTTCGGCAAATCGCTGGTGGACCACCGCACCTGGGTCATCGCGGGTGATGGCTGCCTGATGGAGGGCGTCAGCCACGAGGCTGGGGCGCTGGCCGGGCATCTGAAGCTGAACAAGCTGGTGGTGCTGTGGGACGACAACTCAATCACCATCGACGGCGCCACCGGCACCTCCACCTCCGAGGACCCGCTGAAGCGCTTCGCCGCCTATGGCTGGGCCACCCGCCGGGTCGATGGGCATGATTTCGCGGCGCTGCAATCGGCACTCGCCTTCGCGCAGAAATCCTCTAAACCCGTGCTGATCGCCTGCCGCACCGTCATTGGCTTTGGCGCCCCCACCAAGGCGGGCACCGCGGGCAGCCACGGCGCGCCGCTGGGCGGGGCCGAGGCCGAGGCCGCCAAGCAGGCGCTGGGCTGGCCGCATCTGCCCTTCGTGGTGCCCAATGAGGTTTACAGTCATTGGCATGAGGCCGGCGCGCGTGGGGCTACCGCCCGCCGCGCCTGGCTCAAGCGCCTGGCCAAGCATCCGCAGCGCGAGGAATTTGAGCGCGTGATGCAGGGCAAGTTGCCCGAGGGCTGGGCCGAGGCGATGTCCGCCTACAAGGCGCAACTCGCCGAGACCAAGCCGAAGCTAGCCACCCGTCAGGCCAGCCAGAAGGCGCTTGAGGTGCTGGTCCCCGCCATCCCCGAACTGGTTGGCGGCTCCGCCGACCTCACCGGCTCCAACCTCACTTTGGTGAAGGGCATGGCCGGCGTCAGCCCGGATAATTTCGCGGGCCGCTATATTTATTACGGCGTGCGCGAGTTCGGCATGGCGGCGGCTATGAACGGCCTCGCTTTGCATGGCGGGCTGATTCCGTATGGCGGCACGTTCTTTGTGTTCTCCGACTATATGCGCCCGGCCATCCGTTTGGCGGCGCTGATGGGCATCCGCGCCATCCATGTGCTGACGCACGACTCCATCGGCCTGGGCGAAGACGGCCCGACCCATCAGCCGGTCGAGCATCTGGCCAGCTTCCGCGCCATGCCGAATGTGCTGGTGCTGCGCCCGGCGGATGCGATCGAGACGGCGGAAGCCTGGGAAGTCGCCATCAAGAACAGCACCGGGCCGAGCCTGCTGGTGCTCTCCCGCCAAGCGGTTCCCGCGCTGCGCACCGTGGCTAATGGCAACAAGACCGCGCGCGGCGCCTATGTGCTGGCCGAGGCCGAGGGTGAACGCGCCGCCACCATCATCGCCACCGGCACCGAGGTCGCGCTGGCCATGGCCGCGCGCAAGATCCTCGCGGATTTCGGCTGCCATGTCGCCGTGGTCTCCGCTCCGAGCTTCGAGCTGTTCGCGCAGCAGGATGAGAGCTACCGCCGGGAGGTGCTGGGCACCGCGCCGCGCATCGGCATCGAGGCCGCTGGCGGCTTCGGCTGGGAGCGCTGGCTGGGTGAAAACGGCGTGTTTGTCGGCATGACCGGTTTTGGCGCTTCCGCCCCGGCGGAGGTGCTGTACAAGCATTTCGGAATTACCGAAAAGGCGCTCATCGAGCGCTTGGCCAAGCAATTTGGCCTGGCCGGGGCGGAAGCCGCCCTGGCGCATCTGATTTTGACCGAGTGAGACAGGGAGCAGGAATATGGCTGTAAAAATAGCAATTAACGGGTTCGGGCGCATTGGGCGCCTGGTGCTGCGCGCGCTTATTGAGAGCGGCCGTACCGATGTTGAGCCGGTGCTGATCAACGATCTGGGCAGCGTGGCGGATAACGCCCACATGTTCCGTTACGACTCCGTGCACGGCCGCTTCCCCGGCACCGTCGAGGTTCAGGGCGATGCGCTGCTCATCACCCATAATGGCCGCACCTACGGCCCCATCAAGGTCTCCGCCGAGCGCGACCCCGCCAAGGTGCCGCTGGCCGGCGTGGACGTGGCGATGGAGTGCACCGGCCTGTTCACCAAGC
Organism: Acidocella sp.; assembly: GCA_028687415.1. Classification (GTDB taxonomy): domain Bacteria; phylum Pseudomonadota; class Alphaproteobacteria; order Acetobacterales; family Acetobacteraceae; genus Acidocella. The sequence goes on from JAQUAC010000084.1 coordinate 7,445, forward strand.
GCGAGGCTGCCGCCGCCCTGCTCGCCGCCGGTGCCCGCAAGGTCGTTATTTCCGCCCCGGCTGACGGTGTGGACGCGACCATCGTGTTCGGCGTCAACCACAAGACGCTGACCAAGGACATGGAGATCATCTCCAACGCTTCCTGCACCACCAACTGCCTTGCTCCGGTCGCCAAGGTGCTGCACGAGAATTTCGGCATCGAGCGCGGCTACATGGTCACCATCCACTCCTACACGGGGGACCAGAAGACCGTGGACACGCTGCACAAAGACCTGCATCGCGCCCGCGCCGCCGCCCTCTCCATGATCCCGACCTCCACCGGTGCGGCCAAGGCCGTCGGCCTGGTGCTGCCGGAGCTGAAGGGCAAGCTGGACGGCACCGCCATCCGCGTGCCGACCCCGAACGTGTCGCTGATCTCGCTGGACGTGAACCTGCGCGTGCACGCCACCGCCGAGCACATTAACGAGGTAATGAAGGCGGCCTCCGAAGGTGAGCTGAAGGGCATTCTGGGCTACAGCACCGACAAGCTGGTGAGCCAGGACTTCAACCACGTTGCGGCCTCCTCCACCTTCGATGCGCCGCAGACCACCGTGGTGGACGGCGCGCTGGCCCGTGTGCTTTCCTGGTACGATAATGAGTGGGGCTTCTCGAACCGCATGTCCGACACCGCAGCTTATTTTGGCGCGCTATGAGCAACACGCTGGATGATGTGAAGGTGGCGGGGCAGCGTGTGCTGCTCCGCGCCGACCTCAATGTGCCGATGCACGATGGCAAGGTGACGGACCTGACGCGGCTTGAGCGTCTGGCCCCGACCATCCGTGAGCTGTCGGAAAAGGGCGCGAAGGTGATCGTGCTCTCGCATTTCGACCGCCCGAAGGGGCAGATCGTGCCGGCATTGTCGCTCCGTCCCATCGCGCAGGCGCTGGGCGAGGTGCTGGGCAAGCCGGTGGCTTTCGCCGAGGACTGCATTGGCCCGGTGGCCGAGGCGGCCGTGGCCAAGCTGCATAATGGCGACGTGCTGGTGCTGGAAAACACCCGCTTCCACGCCGGCGAGGAGGAGAACAACCTCAAATTCGCCGCAGCCTTGGCGAAGCTGGGTGATATCTACGTCAATGACGCGTTCTCCGCCGCCCACCGCGCCCATGCCTCCACCGAGGGCGTGGCCCGCTATCTGCCGTCCTTCGCCGGGCGGTTGATGCAGGCCGAGCTGCAGGCGCTGGAGAAGGCGCTGGGCAACCCGGTGCGCCCGGTTTGCGCCATTGTCGCGGGCTCCAAGGTC
>JAQUAC010000085.1 GCA_028687415.1 Acidocella sp.
AAAACCTGGTCTACGCCCTCGGCAAGCGCCACCCCTTCGCGCCACTGAAATCCTGGTTCGACTGCCTGTACCAAGTGCTGCTTGGTCAAGTGGAAGGCCCGCGCTTCGGCGGCTTCATCGCGCTTTACAGCGTGGAGCGGACGATCGCGCTGGTTGAAACCTCACTGGCGCGCACGGAAGTCACCGCCTAAAGGCCAGCCCGCCCATGCAAAAACGGCTGCTGAAATTTCTGCCCCCTGCACTGGGCGTTCTGGTGCTGGGCGGTATTGCCATTGGCCTGCACGGCGCGCTGAGGAAGGTCGGCCTCTCCGATATCCTCGGCGCCCTCGCGGCCACGCCACGGGCGCAAATACTCCAGGCCACGCTGCTGCTCGGGCTCTCCATGTGCGTCATGAGCGGCTACGACCTGCCTGGGGTTCTGTTTGCCCGGCGCTGCGAGAAATTTCCTCATCTGGGGTTGCTGCGTGTCGGGCTTGCCTCGTTCTGCGCCTATGCGCTGAGCCATGTTCTGGGCGCACCAGCACTCTCCTCCGCCGCCATACGCTTCCGGCTTTACGCGCAATGGCTGGTGCCGCCCTCGGGCATCGCCCGCATCGTTGCCCTATCCGGCAGCAGCTTCTCGCTCGGCCTAGCCACGCTACTGGGCGGACTGCTCATGTTCGCCCCGCTCTCCGTACCGGTATTCGGGGATGCCGCCCCCGAATTGCTGCGCCTGGGCGGCGCCCTGCTCGCCGGGCTGGCCGTGGCCTATGTGCTGGCGGCGCGGCGGCGCGAGGCCCTGGAAATTTTCGGCCGCCGCATCCCCTTGCCGGGAGCCCGGCTGGCCATGGCGCAGATCCTCGTCTCCTGCGCCGACATCGCCGCCGCCTGCGGCATTCTCTACGCTGTGCTGCCCGGCGCCCCCGGCCTCACCTATTTGCACGTGCTCAGCCTCTACATCGCCGCCTTCGCCTCCGGCGTGTTCTCCGGCCTGCCGGGCGGTGTGGGCGTGTTCGACTCCGTGCTACTGCTGGGTCTCAGCGACTACCTGCCCCCCGCCACGGCGCTGGGGGCGATCCTGCTGTTCCGCGTCATGTACTTCCTGGTCCCCGCCAGCCTTGCCGGCATCCTATATGCCGGGCACGAATTATGGACGCATACACAGGGCCAAGGAGACAAGGAGTGAACGTGCAGCAGACCATATCCCCGGTCGATGGCGGCATCTACGCCGAGCGCCCCTTCGCTGACCACGCGCATATCGATGCAACATTCGACCGCGCGGTAAAAGCCCAGACCGCCTGGGCACTGACGTCCCTTGATCAGCGCGCCGCCTATTGCACGGCCTTCTGCGAGGCGCTGCTTCGTCATACGGACGAAATCGCCCTGGAGCTGGCCTGGCAGATGGGCCGCCCCGTCTCTCAGGCGCCTAACGAAATCCGCACCTGCGTGGACCGCGCCCGCTACATGATCGCCGAGGCTCCCGCCGGGTTGGCCCCGCTCGACCCTGGCCCGAAGAACGGCTTCAAGCGCTACGTCAAACGCACTCCGCTTGGCGTGGTCTTCGTCATCGCGCCCTGGAACTACCCACTGCTCACCGCCGTCAACTCCATCATCCCCGCCATCATGGCCGGCAACGCGGTGGTGCTGAAGCACGCGGCGCAAACGCAGCTCGTCGCCGAGCGCTTCCAGCAGGCTTTCGATGAAGCCGGGCTACCGGCTTGCGTATTCCAATACATCCATGTGGCCGGCGCCACCGCTGAGCAATTGGTGAAGGACAGCCGCGTCGCGCATGTGAATTTCACCGGCTCGGTCGCCGTCGGCCATGCCGTCTCCCGCGCCGCGGCCGACCGTTTCATCGGCGTTGGGCTGGAGCTGGGCGGCAAGGACCCCGCCTATGTCCGCGCTGACGCCGATATACAGTTTGCCGTGGAAAACCTCATCGATGGCGCCTTCTTCAACTCCGGCCAGTCCTGCTGCGGCATTGAGCGCATTTACGCGCATGCCTCGGTATTCGACGAATTCGTCGCCAAGGCGGTGGACTTCACCAGCGCCTACCGGCTGGGCGACCCGACCAAGGCCGAGACGAATATCGGCCCCGTGGTCTCCGCCAAGGCGGCCTGCTTCATTCGCGCCCAGGTAGACGAAGCTGTCTACCAAGGGGCACGGGCGCTCATCCCCCCGGCCACCTTCGCCGCCGATGCCCCCGGCACTGCCTATCTGGCACCGCAGATCCTGGTGGATGTGAACCATTCCATGCGGGTGATGACCGAGGAGACATTCGGCCCGGTGGTCGGTGTCATGAAAGTCGGCTCGGATGAGGAAGCCATCCGTCTGATGAACGACAGCGCCTATGGCCTCACCGCCGCCATCTTCACTCGCGACGTGGAGGCCGCCGAGCGGATCGGCGATCGCGTGGAAACCGGCACCGTGTTCCTCAACCGCTGCGACGCGCTGGACCCCGCTCTGCCCTGGGTCGGCGTAAAGGATACAGGGCGCGGCTACACCCTCTCCCGCTGGGGCTATGAGACCCTGACCCGGCCCAAATCATACCATTTGCGCCTACCGCAAAGCTGAAACAAAAAAGGCCAGGGAAATTCCCTGGCCTTTTGCTTTAGCAGCTTTCGCTTATTTGTCGCTGGCCGAGGGCTTGCTCAGGTCTATACCGACAAACAAAGCCTGCCCCTGGCGGACGATGCGCAACGCCACGGCACCGGTACCGGCCTTGCGCGCGGAGGCGATGGCCGAGACCGCATCGCTCGGGCTAGCAACATCCTGCGCACCGATGCCAACAAGCAGATCGCCTGGCTGCAAGCCAGCCTGGCCCGCCGCCGAGTTAGGCTTCACAGCCGTGATAACCGCGCCGGTGGCATCGCCCGGCAGGTTGAGCTGGCTGCGCGCATTTGGTGTCAGCGGCGCCAGCGTCAGACCCAGCGGGCCCTGCGCCGGGGCGGCGTTGCCGCCGCCTTGCTGGAAGCCGGCATCAGGGTTTGCCGGCATGGTGGCAACCGCCACCGATAGGCTGTTCTGCTTGCCATTGCGCAGATAGATGATGTTGGCGTCGTGGTTGGGGTCGACATTGGCGATTTCAGAGGCCAGATCGCCCGGATTGGTTACCGGCGTGCCGTTGACGCTGGTGATGACGTCACCCGGCTTGAGCCCCGCGCGCGCAGCCGGGCTATTGGGTGAAATAGCGGCGACGAGCGCGCCGTCCTTATTCGGATGCGCCTGCGGCAGGCCCAGCGCCTGCGCCATCTGCGGCGAGATTTCCTGTGCCGCGACACCGAGATAACCGCGCACCACCTTACCGCCGGAAATCAATTGCGTAACCACGCGCTTGACCATATCCGCCGGGATGGCGAAGCCAATGCCCACAGATCCGCCTGAGGGGGAGAGGATGGCGGTGTTGATGCCGATGACTTCGCCCTTCTGGTCGAAAAGCGGGCCGCCGGAATTGCCCTCGTTAATCGGAGCGTCGATCTGGATGAACTTGTCATACGGCCCGTCGCCGATATCCCGCCCCAGGGCGGAGACGATGCCGGCGGTGACTGTGCCATCCAGCCCGAACGGATTGCCCATGGCCACCACCCACTCGCCCGGCTCCACGTTGGCGGAGGAGCCGAGTTCAACGTAGGGCAGCTTGTGGTTAACGCTGATTTTCAGCACCGCGAGGTCGGTCTTCGGGTCCGTGCCGAGGATCTTGGCGGGGTAGGTATTGCCGTCGGAAAGCGTGACGGTGACGGTCTTGGCGCCCTTCACCACATGGTTGTTGGTAACAATGATACCCGCGGGATCAATGATGAAGCCGGACCCCTTGGCCTCCACCGCCTGCGGCTGCTGCGGCACGCCGAAGCCAAAGCCGAAGGGAAAACCAGGGAAGCCGGGGATTTGCGGAAAACCTGGGGGCAGGCCGTTCTGCGTCTGGCCGCCATTGCCGTTGCCATTGCCATTGCCGCTATCGTCGTCATCGACCTGATCGTCGGTGCTCTGGCCGCTCTTGAGATGCACATCCACGGATACAACCGCCGGAGAGACACGCTTGACCAGATTGGTGAAGTCCGGAACCGGGGTATAATTCTGCTGGACCGCGAGGGTTTCATCCAGGGAGGTGTCAGCCGCACAAGCCGGGCGAATGGATGCCGTGACCAGGGCGGTGGCCCCCAGCAGTGCCAGGGTGAGCGCGGTGCCACGGGTGAATGTATGACGCATGTTGGGCAAAGTCTCCTGCGGATGAATTCGGTCTGTCTCTGGGGGCGACGCTTTGGTGTTACTTAAATGCCACAGCTATGCATGCAGCTCAATCAGTGGCTGGAATAGGTTACACTTCTTCACTGCCTGCAATTTTCAAGCGGCACCAGCATCCACAAGCACAATCTCCGCCGCCGAACGCGCGGTGATGACGATTTCCGCCTCATCCGCCACCGCCACGCCGTCCCGCGCCCCGGCATCGTGGCCGTTCACGGTAATTTCCCCCATGGGGGCGACGAGATAGGCGATGCGGCCGGGGGCCAAAACGTAGCGCGCGGTCTCTCCTGCGGCGAGCTTGGCAGCCAGCACGGCGGCATCGGCATACAAGGGCAGCGCTCCGGCGTTTGCATCCACCGCGCGGCCGCTGGCCAGCACTTGCAGTCCCTGCCCGGAGGCGCGCGGAAACTCCCGCATGCCCCAGCCGGGCTGCACGCCCTGCTTGTCGGGCAGAATCCAGATCTGAAACAGCCGGGTCGGCTCGTCCTCCTGGTTCAGCTCCTCATGCCTGATCCCCGTGCCCGCATGCATCACCTGCACGTCTCCAGCGCGGGTAACCCCCTCATTGCCCAAGGAATCCCGATGCGTGACGGCACCCTGGCGGACGAAGGTGACGATTTCCATATTGTCGTGCGGGTGCGCGCCGAAGCCGGTATGGGGGGCTATTTCGTCATCGTTCCAGACCAGCAGCCGCCCCAGCCCCATACGCTTGGGGTCGTAATAGCGCGAGAAGCTGAAATGATAATGGGCGTTGAGCCATTCATTGCGGAAGGTCCCGAGGGACGAAAAGGGGCGGATGTCGATCATGATGGCGTGTACATAGTTATTCCTGTTTCACAGAATAAGCCTGTATGGCTAACGGTTCATCAATACCGGCAATTGCGCGTTTTCCAGCACGTAGCGCGTCACCCCGCCCAGAATGAGCTGACGCAGGCGCGAGGCCGTGGAATACGCGCCCAGGGCCATCAGATCCGCCCCGAACGAAGCCGCCGCCGCCAGCAGCCCCGCCCCGGTGACGCGGTTGATGGGGTAGAACTTCACGACATCGGCGCTGATGCCGTGGTGGGAGATATACTCCGCCACCTCGGCGCCACTGGGGCCAGGCTTGAAGTAATCGTCGCAAACGAGAATCCGCACCGCCTCGGCCTGGCGCACAAAGGGCATGACGGAAGCCAGGGCAGAGGCGGCATTGGCCGTGCCATTCCAGGCAATGGCAATGCGCTTACCAATGCTGGAGGGCGATTCCACCGGCGCCAGCAGCACCGGGCGGCCGGAATCAAACAGCACCGCATGCAGCGCCCCGGCGGCGGCGACATCCTCGCCCGCCAGCGGATGCGGCACAATGGCAAGATCCGCCAGCCGCGCCTTATAGGCCACCAGCTCATCCTCCCGGCCCATCATCGTCATGAAGCTGGCGCTTGGCTCATTACGACCTCGCATCGCATCCCCCATCGGCACGCCGGCGGCCTCGGTCGCGGCCACGAACAGCTCCCGCAGATTGTGGACCCGCGTCCGGCCCTCACGTTCCGTGGCGCTCATCATTTCCTCGATCATCGCGCCCGAGAGTCCCTCCCCCGCGAAGGGCGCGATCTCCCGCGTGTCCGTACGGATATGCAGCACCTGCAAATGCGCGCTCCACATCTTGGCGAGCATCAACCCGGTTTGCAGCGCGGCCTCGGCCGAGGCCGAACTGCTGACAGGCAGCAGGAATTTACGGACCGACATTCTTGCGCCTCCTGGTTCGAACAACCTTGACGTTACTTGGTCATCGCGGAGGCAAAAATGCAATCTCCTACAGCATGTCCCGCAAGCGGAAATAAGAGGTGGCGAGCAGTAGCGCCGGGGTGCGGAAGGCCCGCCCGCCGGGGAAGCGCCCGTGCGGGATGCGGGTGAATACGTCGAACCGCTCCGCCTGCCCGGCGATAGCCTCCGCCGCCAGCTTGCCCGCCAGCCCGGTGAGCGCCACGCCATGCCCCGAGAAACCGTGGGTGAAGAGGATGTTGTTCTCCAGCCGGCCGAAATGCGGGGCGCGGTTGACGGTGATGTCTACATTACCGCCCCATAGGAACTCCACCTTCGCCCCTTTGAGCTGCGGGAATACGCGCAGAGCGCGGGCGAGCATGGAGGCGCCAAGGCTCGGCGGCGGCAAGGTGGAGTAAGACACGCGCCCGCCGAAAAGCATGCGGTTATCCGGTGAGCGGCGGAAATAATCCAGCACGAAGTTGAGGTCGGCCACGGCCTCGTTGCCGGGGATCAACCCCGGCACGTCCGCGCGCGGCTCCGTGGCCATGATGTAAGTGCCGACCGGCATGATGTAGCCGGAGAGGTTCTTCTCCAGCCCGTTGAGATACGCCCCGCCCGCCACCAGCAGGTAAGAGGCGGTAACACGGTGCCCACCCGCCTCCAGGGTGATTTTCGCGCCCGGCGTAACCTTTGTTACCTTGGCGTTGGCGTAGAGTTTCGCCCCCGCCGCCTGCGCCGCGCGGGCCAGGCCGAGCGTGTAGTTATAGGGGTGGATGTGGCCGGAGATATTATCCTCCAGCGCCGCCAGATAGCGCGGGCTAGGCAGACGCGCCTGCAAATCCGCGCCCTGTAACAGCCTGCCCACGGGGGCGCCGAAGCTGGCCAATTCCTCCTGCTCGGTCTGCAAATCACGCACATGGCGTGGCTTGATGGCGGCGTGCAGATAGCCGCGCACCGGATCGCACGGGATGCCGAAGCGCTGGACCTGCGCGTGCAGCAAATCCACCGCCTCCACAGACATGTCCCAAAGCCGCTTCGCCGTCTCCGCCCCGGTGAGGTGCTTGATATTGTGCATGGAGGTGCCAAAGCCCGGCAGCACCTGACCGCCATTGCGCCCGGAAGCGCCCCAGCCAATATCCTGCGCCTCCAGCAGCGCGACATTGTAGCCGCGCTCGGCCAGATGCAGCGCCGCGGAAACACCGGTAATGCCACCGCCAATGATGGCGACATCGGCAATGGTGTCGCCTGTCAGCGTGTCGGCGGTGAAGTCGACCCGCTTGGTAGCGTAGTAATAATTATCGAGAGACATTGGATCATTTCCATTCTGCGCCACCGCACCGCGCACGGGGTGAAGCCTCCGCAAGAACGGAGCGCTTCACCACGCCGCGCAACGATGCAGGCGCGGGCCTAGACGTTCAGCAGCAGATGCTCACGCTCCCAGGAGGAGATGACGCGCAGATACGTTTCGTACTCAAGCCGCTTCACCGCCACCAACACGTCCACGAGCTTATCGCCCAGTATCTCGCGCAGTGGCGTCGAGGCGTCCATGAGGTCGAGCGCATGGGAAAGCTCGCGCGCCAGGGTGTATTCGCCGGAATAGGCAGAGCCGATCTGCTCACTCGTAGGCTCCAGTTTCTCCACCATACCGAGATACCCGCAGGCAAGCGTGGCAGCGAAGGCGAGATACGGGTTGGCGTCAGCGCCCGGCACGCGGTTTTCCACGCGCATGGCGGAGGGCTCACCAAACGGCACGCGCAGCCCGCAGGTGCGGTTGTCGTAGCCCCATTGCAGGTTGATCGGCGCATTGGAGAAACGCGTGAGCCGGCGGTAGGAATTCACGTTGGGTGCGAAGATGGGCATCACCGCTGGAATGTACTTCTGCAAGCCGCCAATATAGCGGCGGAACAATTTGCTCGCCTTGCCATCGGCACCGGCGAACAGATTCTTGCCGGTCTCCGGGTCCACGATGCTCTGATGCACATGCATGGCCGAGCCTGGCTCGCCGCCCATCGGCTTGGACATGAAGGTGGCATAGATATTATGGCGCAACGCCACCTCACGCACCGTGCGCTTGAACAGGAACACCTGGTCCGCGAGGTGCAGCGGGTCGCCATGGAGGAAGTTGATCTCCACCTGCGCGGCGCCTTCCTCGTGGATCAGCGTGTCCAGGTCCATTTCCTGCAGATCGCAGAAATCGTACATTTCCTCGAAGAGCGGGTCGAACTCGTTCACCGCGTCGATGGAATAGCTCTGCCGTCCCGTCTCCTGCCTGCCGGAGCGCCCCACGGGTGGCACCAGCGGGTAGTCCGGGTCGGTGTTGCGGCCGACGAGATAGAATTCCAGCTCCGGTGCAAGCACGGGCTTCCAGCCCTTCTCCTCATAAAGCTTAAGCACGCGCTGCAGGACTTGCCGAGGCGCCATCGGCACCGGCGTGCCGTTCGCGTATTAGCAATCATGGATGATCTGCGCGGTCGGCTCATGCGCCCAGGGCACAAGGCGGACCGTGCTGGCATCGGGGATTAGCTTGATGTCGATGCTCGCGGGGTCGGTGAGCCTGTCTTCCGGATCATCCGGGTATTCACCGGTCACTGCTTGGATGAAGATCGCCTCTGGCAAACGCGGCGCGCCGCCCTGGAAGAACTTCTG
>JAQUAC010000086.1 GCA_028687415.1 Acidocella sp.
GGTTGATGACGTGCTTGACGATGGCCAGCCCCAGCCCCGTGCCGCCGATAAAGCGCGAGCGCCCCTTATCCACCCGGTAAAAACGCTCGGTCAGGCGGGGAATATGCTCGCGCGGAATGCCCGTTCCCTCATCCGTCACGCTCACCACCACGCCATTGGCGGCAAAGCGCATATCCGCTCCGGCCGGGGCGGCGGTCAGTTTTATTACCCCGCCCCGCTTGCCGTATTTCAGCGCGTTCTCCAGCAAATTGGTGAACACCTGGGCAATCTGATCGGCATCCGCGGGGATTTGCGGCAAATCCGGCGGCACCTGCATTTGCAGCTTCGCCTCGTTGGCCTTCAGCATCGGCTCCATCCCGGCCACGATGCGCTCCAGCACCGGCGGCAGATGCAGCAGCTCCTTCGGCGGGGAATGCTCGGAGATCTCGATCCGCGACAGGCTCAGCAGATCGCCGATAACACGCTGCATCCGCGCCGCCTGTTCGGCCATAATACCCAGGAAGCGCTGCTGCGCCTCGGGGTCGTCCGCCGCCGGACCGCGCAAGGTCTCAATGAACCCGATCAGACTGGCCAGCGGCGTGCGCAGCTCATGGCTGGAATTAGCGACGAAATCCGCCCGCATCTTCTCCAGCGCCCGCTCACGCGTGCGGTCGTTCACCAGCATGTACACTGGCCCGCCGACGGGGATCATCGTCACTTCCAGCTCCCGCGTCACCGGCACGGCCAGCACGATGCCACGGCGCACCGGCACACCGTCCCGCATCGCCTCGGCCAGAGCCTCGCGCAACTCCGGGTGCCGCAGCAGGGCCGCTGTCTCGCCGCCGAAGGTGGAAATGGCGCTGTCATTGCGCCAGAGGATATTGCCCTCGGTATCCAGCTTGATCAGCGGGTCCGGCAGGCGCTCCACCAGGGCGCGGTCCTCCGCCGCGCTGGTGACCTGCCGCACGCGGGAGCGGCGTTCGGCATGGATCAGCCGTATCGCCTCCTGCCCCAGCGCCTGCATGCCCGGCACCAGCAGCGGCGTCTCATTGGGCAGGCTTGCGGGGGCCGTGCGCAGGGCCCGGACCAGCCGCGTCATCACCACCAGATCCCGCCCCAGCGCCAGCATGAACCCAGCGGCACCGGCCGTGCACACCGCCCAGCCAAGCAGCCCCGGCAGAGGAGGCAGATTGCCGGTCCAGACCAGCATGCCGAACACCGCCGCCGGCAGCGCGGAAAGGGCCAGAAATGCTGTGAATGCCGCCGGCCAAGCCCTCTCCAGAAGGATTTCCGGCATCAATTCGCCGGTGCGGTCAGTGTGGCCGGCGCCGGAGAGCTGATGGTGGGCGCGCCGGGCGCGATCTGGAACACCGCCAGCCCGCGCCGCACGGTGCCGTCCTGATTCAGCACCAACACGCCATCGGTGCCGGTGAAGCCCGCCGGAGCGGTGAGCACGGCGCCGGTATAGCCACCCGCCCCGGCCGCCAGCTTGGCCATTGCCGCGGCGTCGAACGCCACATCGGCGATGGCCGGGGGCGACGTGCCATAAGCGGCCAGATATTTCGCGTCGAACGCCGCGGATGCCGCCGGGTCCGGCGCTGCATACAGCGCCCCCAGCAGCACGCTCTGATGCGCCATGGCCGGGGCCAGCGTGGCCCAGAGTGCCGGCCCCAGAAACTGCACCTGAGGCGGGCTGACATCATAATACGGCAGGAAGTTCGCCATCTCCGCCAAGGTGTTGGCATCCGTGGCGCCGATAAACAAAGCATTGAAACTCGGCGGCGGGATTTGCTGGTGGCGAAGGCGATTCGCCTCCTGTCGCCCGGCGGCGGTGCCCAGATCCCGCGCACGCTTGATCTGGTTCTGAATCCCCTGGCCGCGCGCTGAGAAATTGGACAAATTCTGCACCGCCAGGTTCACGCTCTCGAAGCCCGGCTGGTAATAGGTGATCTGCGCCGAGGGCTCGCTCAGGGCAGCCGTCTGGGCATTGATGGCGTCTGCCAGACGGTGGCCGAAATCCGTATCCGGCAGCAGCGCGGCAAGCTGGGTGCGCCCTGCATCGGCTGCGGCTTGCAACACGCGCTGCACCTGCTGCGCCGGGGTTATGCCCAGCGGCCACACGCCCGGCGCGGCCTGCGTGCCGTCATTGGTGAAGGCCAGCACGTTCACACCCGCCGCCTTGGCCACCGGGGCCACGGCCTGCGTCTCCGCCGCCGTCAGCGGGCCAAGGATGATGCCATCCCCCGCCGCGATGCCCGCCTGCGCCGCCGTCGCGGCACCTGCAGGGGTGCCGCCTGTGTCGCGGATATCCAGGCTGGGGGAGCTGTTGGCCGGGAAGGCGAGCTTGGCCGCGTTTTCCAACGCCTGCCCCACCGGGGCCAGATTGCCGCTCAACGGCACCAGCAGCAGCACATTGCCGCTGGTCTTGCCCGTCATTCCCGCGCCAGAGGGTACACCCGGCGCCGGCGCTAGTTGCCGCGGCTGCCCGCCGCCCAACCCCAGCGGGGCTTGACCAGCGCAGGCGCTGAGCGCCAGCGTGCCGCCGAGGAGCAAACATGACCGAAGATACGACGACAGGCGCGACTTATGACGTTCCAACAATGCGGCCCTCCTCAGCTGGGGATAATTCAGCGGCGTTACCCGCGCTTGTGCTGGTTTCCACCCCGATCGGCAACCTACAGGATTTCTCCCCCCGCGCCAGAGACACTCTGGTGGGTGTGGACGCGATTTTGTGTGAAGATACCAGGACTAGCGCGGTGCTACTGCGCGCCCACGGCATCTCCACACATTGCCTCCCCTTGCACGAGTACAACGAATCCGCGCGCATCCCCGGCCTCGTCGAGTCGATGCTGGCCGGCAAGCGTTACGCCCTGATCTCGGATGCCGGCACGCCGCTGGTCTCGGACCCCGGCTTCCGGCTGGTGCGGGCATGCATTGAGGCGGGCTTGCCCATCTCCGGCATCCCCGGCCCCAACGCGGCGGTGCTGGCGCTCACCCTCTCCGGCCTGCCGCCACACCCGTTTTTGTTCACCGGCTTTCTGCCGCCCAAATCCGGCGCCCGCCGCACGGCATTGGAAAAGCTGCGCGGGGCGGAAATGGCGGGGCTCACCGCCACGCATCTGTTTTATGAGGGGCCGCACCGTCTGGCCGAATTCCTGGCCGATGCCGCCGCAGTGTTTGGCGACCGCCCGGCGGCGGTGGCCCGCGAGCTGACCAAGCATTTCGAGGAAGTGCGCCGTGGCCCCCTGCCTGAGCTGGCGGCGCATTACGCGCAGCACCAAGCACGCGGCGAAATCGTCGTCGTCATCGGCCCAGCCCCGGAAGAATCGGCCAGCGCCGAGACGCTGGATACCGCCTTGCGCACGGCCCTTGCCGGGATGTCTGTAAAGGACGCTGCTGCGGCGGTAGCGGCGGCAACCGGTTTGCCTAAGAAGCAGGTCTATCAGCGCGCCCTGGAACTGGCCCGTGAATAGGTGGAGGCGCACCCGCCTCCACCAAACCACATAATATCAGGGGAACAGGCGGCCCGTTTCCCAGGTATCGCCCTGGCGGGAGAACACAAACCTGTCATGCAGGCGGAAATCGATCCCCTGCCAGAACTCGAAGTAATCCGGCGTCAGCCGCCAGCCGGACCAGAACTCCGGGCGCGGCACGGGTTGCCCGGTGAAGCGGGCCTCCACCTCGCGCAGCCGTTCCTCGAATACTTCGCGCGAGGCCAGCGGCTCGGACTGGCGGGACGCCCAGGCGCCAATCTGGGAAACGCGGGGGCGGGTGGCGAAATAGGCATCCGCCGTGGCGTCGTCCACCTGGGCCACGGAGCCCTCAATCCGCACTTGCCGCTGCAGGCTCTTCCAATGGAACAGCAGCGCCACATGCTGGTTGCCATGCATCTCACGCGCCTTGCGCGAGCCGAGATTGCCAAAAAACACGAAACCGGCCTCGTCCCAGGCTTTCAACAACAGAATCCGCGCTGCCGGCCGCCCGCCTTCGCCGACGGTCGCCACCGTCATGGCGTTCGGGTCATTCGGCTCGGCGGATTCCGCCGCGGCGAACCAGTTGCCGAACTTTTTGAATGGATCCTCGCTCATGGAAAAAACTCTCCGCAAATTACCGCGCCCTTGATCGGGTGATACCTCTATGCCACCACCACGCGCAGAGTTGAATGCAGACCGGAGAGATTACCCCCATGCCCGATACCGTTACCGAAATCTCCCCGCCGCGGGGGACGCTCATGCAGGGCAAGCGCGGCCTGATCATGGGCGTGGCGAATAACCGTTCCATCGCCTGGGCCATTGCGCAGGCCGTGGCGGCGCAGGGGGGCGAGGTTGCCTTCACCTATCAGGGCGAGGCGCTGGAGAAGCGCGTGCGCCCGCTGGCCGCCTCCATCGGCTCTGATTTCCTGCTCCCGTGCGACGTGACGGACGATGCCGCCATCGACGCCACCTTCGACGCGCTGGAGAAAAAATGGGGCAAGATCGACTTCCTGGTCCATGCCATCGGCTTCGCTGACAAGAACTTTCTGCGGGGCAGGTATGTTGATACCCCTCGCAACGTGTTCCTCCAGGCGATGGACATCTCCTGTTACTCCTTCCCCGCCGTCGCTCGCCGCGCTGCCGCGCTGATGCCCGATGGCGGCTCGCTGCTGACGCTGACCTATCTGGGCGCCGAGCGCGTGATGCCGCATTATAATGTCATGGGTGTCGCCAAGGCGGCGCTGGAGGCCTCCGTGCGCTACATGGCGGCGGATCTCGGCGCGAGCCGCATCCGCGTGAACGGCATCTCCGCCGGGCCGATCAAGACCCTGGCGGCCAGCGGCATCGGCGACTTCTCGTATATCCTGAAGTGGAACCGCTATAACGCCCCGCTGCAGCGCAATGTGGAGCTGGAGGAAGTGGGCGGCGCCGGGCTGTACATGCTCTCTGACCTCTCCAAGGGCGTGACCGGCGAGATCCACCATGTGGATTGCGGCTACCATGTCGTGGGCATGAAGAACCCGAACGCCCCGGATATCAGCGTCGCAAACGACTGAACCGATGTCCTTCAACACTTTCGGCCAGCTCTTCCGCGTTACCACCTGGGGCGAAAGCCACGGCCCGGCCATTGGCTGCGTGGTCGATGGCTGCCCGCCGGGCATTCCGCTCTCCGAGGCCGACATCCAGCCCTATCTGGATAAGCGCCGCCCCGGCCAGTCGCGGTTCACCACCCAGCGGCAGGAAGCCGACCATGTTCGGATTCTCTCCGGCGTGTATGAAGGGTTTACCACCGGCACGCCGATCTCGCTGCTCATCGAGAATACCGACCAGCGCTCGAAGGACTACGCCAACATCGCGGCGCAGTACCGGCCCGGCCATGCCGATGTGGCGTATGACATGAAATACGGCCACCGCGACCCGCGCGGCGGCGGGCGCTCCTCGGCACGCGAGACCGCCATGCGCGTCGCCGCCGGGGCCATTGCCCGCAAGGGGCTGGGGCCGGAGGTTGTCATTCGCGGCGCCATGACGGCGCTGGGCGCGCATGCGATCAACCCCGCCAATTGGAGTTGGGCGGCTGTGGACGAGAACCCCTTCTTCTGCCCGGACGCGCAAGCGGCCCAGGAATGGGAGGGCATTCTGGACGGCATCCGCAAGGAAGGCTCATCCATAGGGGCGGTGCTGGAAGTGGTGGCCGAAGGTGCTTCGCCCGGCTGGGGCGCCCCGATCTACGGCAAGCTGGATGCTGACATCGCGAGCGCGCTGATGAGCATCAACGCCGTGAAGGGCGTTGAAATCGGCGATGGTTTTGCCGCCGCCACCCTGCGCGGCGAGGAAAATGCCGACGAGATGCGGATGAAGGATGGGAAGATCGAGTTCCTCTCCAACCATGCGGGCGGGATTCTGGGCGGCATCGCCACCGGCCAGCCCATTGTGGCGCGGTTTGCCATAAAACCAACCAGTTCCATCCTGACGCCGAAGCATAGTGTTAGCGCGGCGGGCGAGAATGTGGAGGTGTTCACCAAAGGTAGGCACGACCCCTGCGTGGGTATCCGCGCCGTGCCGGTGGGCGAGGCCATGCTGGCCTGCGTGCTGGCGGACCATAAGCTGCGCCACCGCGCCCAAACCGGACGCTGACAACAAAAAAGCCTGCTCCCTGATAGGAAGCGGGCTTTTTTATCCCGCTACAGACTGGGAATCTGCGAGGTATCTGGCCAGAAGCCGAAGGCCAGAGGCAGAAAGGTACAAGCCCCGGCGCCAATGCTGACGATGACCACCACCAGCACCGCCTGCCAGATGCCGAGCCCGAGCCCGGTCCGCAGGATGAACCAGCGGTTCCACAGCAGATAAAGCCCGGCGAGGCTGAAGCTCACGCCGAACGCGGCGACTTGCGTCATCCCGGCCTGCGCCATGATGGAAAATAGCAATGCCGCGATGATGAACACCGGCAGCATGATCCAGAACGACCAGTTGAGCGCCGTAGCCGCGCGCAGCCAGAGCTTCTCCCGCCCGAGAATGCGCGCCACCTCAAAGGTGACGAGCGGCAGCACCAGCACGGCGCAGAGCCGGGAGAGGAAGCTGACGATCGCCAGTTGCCAGTCGCCGTGCAACGCCGTGGTGCCGGAACCGACCAGGGGAAACGCGATGAGCGGCGCCAGCGAGGCGTAGAACGCCTCCTTGGTGTTGCCAAATTCGATGATGCCGGGGCGCTTACCCTTCGCCAACAGCCATAATCCGCGCAAAATCATACGCAGAACTCCGCGATGAGGGTTTTGTAAATCGCCGTCAGCTGCTCCATCTCGCCGATGTAGACAGCTTCGTCTACCTTATGCATCGTCGCCCCCACCAGCCCGAATTCCGCCACCGGGCAGAAGCGGGCGATAAATCGCGCGTCCGACGTGCCGCCGCCAGTGTTCTGCTCAGGCGTGATGCCGGTCACCGACTCGATGGCGCGGCGCAGGATATCCGTATGACGCCCCGGCGGGGTACGGAACGCCTCGCCGGAGATACCGACCTCCAGCCTCGCCCCCGGCGCGTGGCGTTGCAAAATTTCGTCGAGCCAGGCGGAGAGGCTGGCCCCGGTGTGCAGATTGTTGAAGCGGATGTTCAGCTTCGCCGTGGCCTGGGCCGGGATCACATTGGTCGCCGGGTTGCCGACATCGATGGAGGTGACTTGCAATGACGATGGCTCGAACGCATCCGTGCCATCGTCCAGCTTCGCCCCGGTCATTTCCGCCAGCGCGGCGATGAGCTTGTGGACCGGGTTGTCCGCCAGATGCGGGTAGGCGACATGTCCCTGGCGGCCCTGCACGGTAATGCGGGCATTCATGCTGCCGCGGCGGCCGATTTTCAGCACATCCCCCAGCTTGGCGCGACAGGTGGGCTCACCGACGATGCAGAAATCCGGAATCTTGCCGTGCGCGGCCATCCAGTCCAGCACCTTTACCGTGCCGTCCTTGGCCTCGCCTTCTTCATCCCCGGTAATCAGCAGCGAGACATGCCCCGGCACCTGGGCAGCGGCGGCAACGAAGGCGGCGATGCCGCCTTTCATGTCCACTGCGCCCCGGCCGTATAGAATGCCGTCCTGCACCTCGCCCGCGAACGGATCGTGCGCCCAGGGCTCGCCGGGCGGCACCACATCGGTATGTCCGGCGAAGCAGAGATGCGCGCCGGGGCCTGCTCGCTCGGCAAAAAAGTTTTCAATCTCACCGAAGCGCAGCCGCGTGACGGTGAAACCTGCCTCTTCCAGCGCCCGCGCCAGAACATCCTGCGCGCCGCCATCCGCCGGGGTGACGGAGCGGCAGCGCAGCAGCGCCTGGGCGAGAGCCAAAACCTCCATTACGCGCGCAGCAGCTCGTTGATGGAAGTCTTGCTGCGGGTCTGCGCATCCACACGCTTCACGATCACGGCGCAGGCGAGGCTGGGGGAAGTGGGCGTCTTGCCCGGCAGGGTGCCCGGCACCACCACGGCATAAGGGGGCACCTTGCCGTAGGAGATCTCGCCGGTCTCACGGTCAATGATCTTGGTGGAGGCGCCCAGGAAGACGCCCATGGAGATCACGGCCCCCTGGCCGACGATTACGCCCTCGGCAACCTCGGAGCGGGCGCCGATGAAGCAATCATCCTCGATAACCACCGGATTCGCCTGCAGCGGCTCCAGCACGCCGCCAATGCCCACGCCGCCGGAGATGTGGCAGTTCTTGCCCACCTGCGCGCAGGAGCCGACGGTGGACCAGGTGTCGATCATCGTGCCCTCACCCACGCGGGCGCCTACATTCACGAAGCTCGGCATCAGCACCACGCCGGGGGCGATGTAGGCGGAGCGGCGCACCACGGCGCCCGGCACGGCGCGGATAGCGGCAGCGGTGAAGCGCTCCTGGTCCCAGTTCGCAAATTTCATCGCCACCTTGTCGAACACCGGGGCGCCGCCGGGGCCGTCCATGAGGACGTTGGGGTAAAGGCGGAAGGAGAGCAGCACCGCCTGCTTCAGCCACTGGTTGAC
>JAQUAC010000087.1 GCA_028687415.1 Acidocella sp.
CAAAGCCTCGGTAGTTGTGGCGCTTACCGGAGCCAAATTGCCGAGGGACGGGGAGCGCGCGGTGTTCTCGCTCTGCCGCCCGCCTGGCCACCATGCCGGGGCGGACCAGTTAGGCGGTTATTGCTTCCTCAACAACGCCGCCATCGCGGTGCAGAAACTGCTGGATGACGGTGCCAAACGCGTCGCGGTGCTGGATGTGGACTACCATCATGGTAACGGCACGCAGCATATTTTCTACAACCGGGACGATGTGCTGTTCGTCTCCCTGCACGGCCACCCGGATGAGGAGTTCCCGTATCTGCTGGGCTATGAGGATGAGACCGGCGCCGGGGCGGGGGCTGGCTATAATGTGAACTATCCGCTGCGCTGGGGCACGCAATGGCCGGAATACGAGGCGGCGCTGGAGACCGGGATTAAGCGTATTGCCGATTACGCGCCGGATGCGCTGGTTATCTCCCTGGGCGTGGATACGTACAAGAACGATCCGATTTCGCATTTCCAGCTTGAGCATGAACATTTCACCAAGATCGGCGCGCATATCGCCGAGCTGGGGCTGCCCACTTTGTTTGTGATGGAAGGCGGCTATGCCGTGGCGGAAATCGGTATCAACGCCGTGAATGTGCTCACCGGCTTCGAGGGCTGAACCTCCCAACCGCGCACATAAAAAGCCCCGGAGCTTGGCGCTCCGGGGCTTTTCTTTAGCCAATGAGGCTCGAGGCTTACGCCGCGAACTGGTTCATCGTGTTGTGGACGCCGCCAGCCTTGAGGGCGGCTTCACCGGCGAAGTACTCCTTGTGATCGTCACCCATGTCGGAACCCGACATGTTCTGGTGCTTCACGCAGGCGATACCCTCGCGGATTTCCTTGCGCTGCACGCCGGCGACGTAGCCCAGCATGCCCTCGCTGCCGAAGTATTCCTTCGCCAGGTTGTCGGTGGAGAGCGCCGCGGTGTGGTAGGTCGGCAGGGTGATGAGGTGATGGAAGATGCCCGCGCGCATCGCAGCGTCGTGCTGGAAGGTGCGGATCTTCTGGTCAGCCGCGAGGCCCAGCTCGGTGGTGTCGTAGTCCACGCTCATCAGCTTGGCGCGGTCATAGGCGGACACGTCCTTACCTTCGGCCTTCATGGTATCGTACACCTGCTGACGGAAATTCAGCGTCCAGTTGAAGGACGGGGAATTGTTGTAGGTCAGCTTGGCCGTCGGCACCACGGCGCGGATGCGGTCCATCATGCCGGCGATCTGCTCCACATGGGGCTTCTCGGTCTCGATCCAGAGCAGATCGGCGCCGTTCTGCAGGGCGGTGATGCAGTCCAGCACGCAACGGTCTTCACCGGTGCCGTGGCGGAACTGGAACAGGTTGGAAGGCAGACGCTTCGGACGCAGCAGCTTGCCGTTGCGGTTGATGATCACGTCGCCGTTATGAGCGGCATCGGCGGTCACTTCCTCGCAATCCAGGAAGGCGTTGTACTGGTCGCCCAGATCGCCCGGCTCCTTGGAGACGGCAATCTGCTTGGTCAGGCCAGCGCCCAGCGAGTCGGTACGGGCAACGATGATGCCCTCTTCCACGCCCAGCTCAAGGAAGGCGTAGCGCAGCGCGCGGATCTTCTGGGAGAAGTCCTCATGCGGCACGGTCACCTTGCCGTCCTGATGGCCGCATTGCTTCTCGTCGGACACCTGGTTCTCGATCTGCAGCGCGCAGGCGCCGGCTTCGATCATCTTCTTGGCGAGCAGGTAGGTGGCCTCGGCGTTACCGAAACCAGCATCGATGTCGGCGATGATGGGCACGACATGGGTTTCGTAATTGTCGATCTTGGACTGGGTGGCCTTTTCCTTGACGGTGTCGCCGGCTTCGCGGGCGGCATCCAGCTCACGGAAGAGCATGCCCAGCTCGCGGGCGTCGGCCTGACGCAGGAAGGTATAGATCTCTTCAATCAGGGCCGGCACGGAGGTCTTCTCGTGCATGGACTGATCCGGCAGCGGGCCGAATTCGGAGCGCAGGGCGGCGACCATCCAACCGGAGAGGTAGATGTAGCGGCCCTTGGTGCTGCCGAAATGCTTCTTGATGGAGATCATCTTCTGCTGGGCGATGAAGCCGTGCCAGCAGCCCAGGGACTGGGTGTACTGGGAGTGGTCAGCGTCATACGCCGCCATGTCCTTACGCATGATGGATGCGGTGTAACGGGCGATATCGAGACCCGTCTGGAAGCGGTTCTGCATGCGCATGCGCGCCACGTATTCCGGGCTGATACCATCCCAGGTGCCGTTCTTGCCTTTGATCAGCCCGCTGACGCTGCTGATATCGTCTTGATAGGACATTTTAATCTTCCGTTACAGTTAAGGGCATGTTGCGCTGCACCCAATATAGTGTCTCGGACTTTAATGGGAGTAAAAAATTCACCGAACCGGCGCAACATTACTGTAATTATGTAAAATTATTTACAGTTCTACCCACTGAATTTGAAAATTTTTTTCATACAGCCACGTCACGGGTAGAGACCGCGCTCCTGCCTTGCCATGAGAATCCGCCCGCAGGCGACGGTGAAGGCACCGGTACGCAGGGGGATGCCGTGCTGTTGGGCAGTATGCCAGATATGGGCCAGGGCATCGACGATGATCTTGTCCAGGCGCTGGTTGATCTCCTCCTCGGTCCAGAAATACGAAGAAAAATCCTGCACCCATTCAAAATAGCTGACAATGACGCCGCCGGCGTTGCAGATCACGTCCGGCAGCACGGTAATGCCGCGCGCGGCAAGAATGTCGTCCGCCTCCGGCACGGTGGGGCCGTTGGCGGCCTCCAGCACCAGTCGGGCGCGCAGGCGCTCGGCACGCGGCGCGGTAATTTGCCCCTCCAGCGCGGCGGGGATCAGAACATCGGTTTCAGCATCCCAGAAGCTCTCTGGGGGAATGCCCTCGCCGCCGGAAAAGCCGCCGACTCCCCCGGTATGGACCACATGCGCGGCCAGACGCGGGGCATCCAGCCCGGCGGCATTGTAAACCGTGCCGGTATGGTCCTGCACCGCGACAATCTTGGCGCCTGCCACCGCGAACAGAAGGGCGGCGTTGGAACCGACATTGCCATAGCCCTGCACGGCAATGCGCGCCCCGGCCATGGGGATGTTCAGCCGGCGCATCGCCTCGGCGCCGGTGACGAACACGCCGCGTCCGGTGGCCTTCACCCGCCCGAGCGAGCCGCCAAGATGGATGGGCTTACCCGTAACCACGCCGGTGGCGGTGGTGCCGGTGTTCATTGAATAAGTGTCCATCATCCAGGCCATCACCTGGGCGTTGGTGTTCACGTCCGGCGCCGGGATGTCCTGCTGCGGGCCGATGATGCCGCCGATCTCGCTGGTGTAGCGGCGGGTCACGCGCTCCAGCTCCTTCAGCGAGAGCTTGGCGGGATCGACCCGGATGCCGCCCTTGGCGCCGCCATAGGGCAGGTTCACCGCCGCGTTCTTCACTGTCATCCAGGCGGAAAGGGCCATGACCTCTTCCAGCGTCACCGCCGGATGGTAGCGCACGCCGCCCTTGCCGGGGCCGCGCGAAAGGTTGTGCTGCACGCGGTAGCCCTCGAAATGCACAATCTCGCCGTTGTCCAGCTCGATCGGCACATCTACGATCAGCGCGCGCTTCGGGCGGCGCAACGTCTCCACCCAGCGAGCCAACGAGCCCATATAGGGCCCCACGCGGTCCACCTGGGCGAGATAGGTGCCCCAGGGGCTGGAGGCAGTGGGCTGCACGTAAGAGAGATTGTTCATAACAGGTGGCGCGGCGCGAATGATATCGGCCATGACGGGTTTCTCCTCGGGTATTCTTCACGTCCGGTCTGCGCCGGATCGGCTTTAACGCCCTGAAGGCGCCCGGGGTGGCGGTGCCACCCCGGGGTTTGGTCTTAGACGGCGTGCTTGAGAATGCCGGCTTCAAGAATGTCGAGCGCCTCGGCGAACACGGCATCCTCAATGGTCAGCGGGTAGAGGAAGCGGATGATGTTGCCGTACGCGCCGCAGGTGAGCAGGATAAGCCCATGCTCCAACGCGTAAGTCTGCACGGCTTTCGCCAGCTCCGGCGCGGGTTTGCCATCCTTCTCGAATTCCACCGCAACCATGCTGCCGGGGCCGCGCGCGTCCAGAATGGCGGGCACCTTGGCCTTCAGGGCGTTCAGGCGGTCCTTCAGGCGCTGGCCGAGCACGTTGGAGCGCTCCAGCAGCTTCTCTTCGTCGATGATCTTCAGCACTTCCAGCGCCGCCGCGACGGCGAGCGGGTTGCCGGCATAGGTGCCGCCGAGGCCGCCGGGGGCCGGGGCGTCCATGATGGCCGCGCGGCCGGTGACGCCGGAGATGGGCAGGCCAGCGCCGACGGACTTGGCGAAGGTCGTGAGGTCGAACTCGACGCCCTCGTAATGCTCGGTGGCGAAGAACTTGCCGGTACGGCCAGCGCCAGCCTGGATCTCGTCGGCGATCAGCAGGATGCCGTGCTCATCGGCCAGCTTGCGCAGGCCACGCACGAACTCGACGGGCGCCTGGTAGAACCCGCCCTCGCCCTGCACGGGCTCGAAGATGAAGGCGGCGACGCGCTTGGGGTCGATGTCGCACTTGAACAGGCGCTGAATGCCGGCCAGCGCGTCCTCAACGGTAATGCCATGCAGCTCGTTGGGGAACGGGGCGTGGTAGACATCGCCCGGCATCGGGCCGAAATTCAGCTTGTAGGGCGCAACTTTGCCGGTGAGCGCCATGCCGAAGAAGGTGCGGCCATGGAAGGCGGCGTCGAACGCGATGACGCCGGAACGGCCGGTGGCGGCACGGGCAATCTTCACCGCGTTTTCCACGGCCTCAACGCCAGTGGTGACGAACAGCGTCTTCTTGGCGAAGTTACCGGGGGCGCGGGCGGCGATCTTCTCGGCCAGCTCGACGTAACCGGAATACGGCACCACCTGATAGCAGGTATGGGTGAACTTGTCGGCCTGGGCCTGCACGGCGGCGACCACGCGCGGGTGGCAATGGCCGACGTTCAGCACGGCGATGCCGCCGGCGAAATCGATGTAGCGGTTGCCCTCAATATCCCACAGCTCGGCGTTCTTGGCGTGGGCGGCGTAGAAAGTCTCCAGTACGCCGACGCCGCGCGGGGTCGCGGCCAAGCGGCGGGCTTCCCAGGCGGCATTGGTCTGGGCGGCGCCCGGGGCGAAATCGGCGTTCGGCATGATCACATTCCTTCTCTTGAGGGCTCCCGCGCGGCGCGCGCGGTAAAACTGACAGGTTACTCTACGCCAATGTGGCCCCAATAAAAGAACCAGTTTGTTATATTTAAGGGAGCCACTATACCGGATTCATGACCACTATCGCGCTCTCCGACTGGCTGCTGGAGCGGCTGGACCGCCAGGGCGGCCCGGCTTTGTACCGGCAATTGCACGCCGCATTGCTGGCGGCGGTGCTGGAAGGGCAATTGCCCGCCGGACGCAAGCTGCCCAGCAGCCGGTTGCTGGCGCGGGAGCTGGGGGTGGCGCGGAACACGGTCATTGAGGTTTACGAGACTCTTTGCGCGCAGGGCTGCCTGGAGAGCCGGCATGGCAGCGGCACCTATGTGGCGGATCTGTCCACCGAGCGCCCGGTGGACATGCCCCGCCCCGCACCCTCCGCCCAGACAGTGCCCCTGGCCCCTGCCCTTTCGGCCCGCGGGCGGGCGCTGGTGGACGATGCGCGGGTATTCCCCCGGCAATGGGGCGCCTTTATGCCCGGCGTGCCGGATGTAACGGAGTTCCCGACGCGCATCTGGGCCAGGCTGCATAACCGGAACTGGAACAGCGCCTCGCCGGAGCGGCTGAGCTACGCTCCGGTGGGGGGCTTGCCGGAGCTGCGCACGGCGCTGGCGGAGCATCTGCGCACTACGCGCTCGGTGGTTTGCGAACCAGAGCAGATTGTTATCACTACCGGTATACACCAATCCGTGGACCTGACGGCGCGGCTGCTGGCGGACCCTGGTGATACCGTGTGGCTGGAGGACCCTTGTTATTGGGGGTTGCGCAAGAGTTTGCAATCCTTGGGCCTGGCGCTGCAAGCCGTGCCGGTGGATGCCGAGGGGCTGAACTGGGCCGCCGTCAGCGCCGAACCGCCGCCACGCTTCGTTATCGCCACGCCCTCGCATCAATATCCGCTGGGGATGGTGATGAGCCTGGGGCGGCGGCAGGCGCTGCTGGAATATTGCCGCGCGCATGGCAGCTGGATCATCGAGGATGATTATGACAGCGAGTTCCGCTACGGCACCAGGCCCATCAGCAGCCTGCAAGGGCTGGACCGCAACGGCATCGTGATTTACGTCGGCAGTTTCAGCAAGACTTTGTTTCCCGGCTTGCGGCTTGGGTATATCGTGGCGCCGATGCATCTGGCCGGGGCGTTTGCCAAGGGGGTGGCGGAGCTGTACCGCGAGGGGCAGTTGCAGCAGCAGGCCATGCTGGCGGATTTCATCACCGAGGGGCATTTTGGCGCGCATATACGGCGCATGCGCGGGCTTTACAGCCGCCGCAGGCAGGCGCTGCTGGAGGCCATCCGCGCTGAGTTCGGCGACAGGCTGGAAGTGACGGGCGATAATGCCGGACTCCATCTCATCCTGCGCCTGCCCGCGCAGGTGGACGATCAGGCCGTGGCGCGGGATGCGTTCGAGGCGAATATCGCGACCCGGCCGCTGAGCAGCTATTACCACACCGCAAGCGAGCGCCGCCCCGGCCTGCTGCTGGGCTATGCCTGCGTGCCGGATGCCGCCATCGCCCCCAATTTTGCCGTGCTCGCACGGGTATTGCGCAAGCATGGCTGCTGATTACGCCTCGCCCCGGCTGAGCATGGCGGCGGCAGCGGCGGCCCTGGTTATGCCCTCCCAATCTCCGGCGGCGATGGCAGTGCGGGTAACCATCCAGGAACCGCCGACACAAATGACATTTGGCAGTTGCAGGTAGCGCGGCGCGGAGGCGAGCGTGATGCCGCCCGTGGGGCAGAACATGAGCTGCGGCAGCGGCGAGGCGATGGCGGCGAGGAACGCGGCGCCTCCCGCTGGTTCCGCCGGGAAGAATTTGGCGAAGCGGTAGCCGCGCTCGATCAGCGCCATCGCCTCGGAAGCCGTGGCCACGCCAGGCAGCGGGGGGATGCCGGAATCTTCAGCCGCATCCAGCAGCTTTGGCGTGGCGCCGGGGGAGACGGCGAAACGCGCCCCGGCCCGTGCGGCGGCGGCGTAATGCGCGGGCTCCAGCACCGTGCCCACGCCGGGGATCGCGCCCTCCACCTCGCCAGCAATGGCGCGGATGGCCTCCAACCCCGCCGCCGTGCGCAATGTGATCTCGATGACCGGCAGCCCGCCCGCCACCAGCGCGCGAGCCAGCGGCACGGCATGGGCCGCGTCATCTATGATGACGACGGGCACGACCGGCGCGGCGCGCAGAACTTGTTCGAGCCCGGTTTGCGGCATCACACACCTCCGGTGGCGAAAATGGAAGCGCCATTATCAGCGCTGCCGACAGCGTGGCGGAACGCGGCGAACAGCTCGCGCCCGCTGCCCGTATGCGAGGCGCTGAGATCCGCCGCCGCCGGGGGGCGCAGGGCGAAGGTTTCTTCATCCACCAAGGCGATCAGCGCGCTGGTGATGCCGTCCACACGCACCATGTCGCCATCGCGCAGTTTTGCGATCGGGCCGCCCTCGGCGGCCTCGGGCGTGACGTGCAGCGCGGCGGGCACCTTGCCGGAGGCGCCGGAGAGGCGGCCATCGGTCACCAGCGCGACGGCAAAACCGCGATCCTGCAAAACCCCAAGCGGCGGCATGAGCTTATGCAATTCCGGCATGCCATTCGCCCGAGGCCCTTGAAAGCGCACCACGACCACGACATCGCGGTTCAGCTCTCCGGCCCTGAACGCCGCCTGCACATCCTCTTGCGCGTGGAAGATGCGCACAGGCGCCTCAATGACATGGCGCTCCGGCTTCAGGGCGGAGGTTTTCATGATTGCGCGGCCGAGATTGCCGTTCAGCACGCGCATCCCGCCGGTGCTCTGGAACGGCGCCGAGGCCGGGCGCAGCACGGAAGCGTCACCGCTTTGCGCCGGGGCCGGGCGCCAAGCGAGGGCGCCTTGCGCATCCAGCACCGGCTCCGCCGCATAGGCGGCAAGGCCCTGGCCCATCACGGTGCGGACATCCGCATGCAGCAGCCCCGCGCCCAGCAGCTGGCTGATGACAAACCCCGTGCCACCCGCAGCGGAAAAGTAATTCACGTCGGCGGTGCCATTGGGGTAGACGCGGGCGAGCAGCGGCGTGATTTCCGCCAGATCGGCGAAATCGTCCCAGGTGAGGATGATCCCTCCCGCCGCCGCCATGGCGACGAGGTGCAGCGTGTGGTTCGTGGAGCCGCCCGT
>JAQUAC010000088.1 GCA_028687415.1 Acidocella sp.
CCCCGCCGCAGGAGCGCCGCTTGGCCGGGGTGTTGCGGCCGGCGGTAATTCCGGTGCGGTAATGGCCTGACGGGTGCCATACTCCACCGCTCTGACAGGAGCCGAGACCAAAGGTGAAAACACCGAAACTGCGCGAAAAACTCTCCAGACTGAACGACCAGATCGCCATCCGCGCCAATGCGATCTTCGCGACCATGGGGTTTTTCTGGTTCTGCCTGATCCTCACTCTACTGCCGCTGAAATGGCCGGCAACGATGCCCTTCGTGCAATATGCCAGCTCTGGCGTGCTGCAACTGGTGGCGCTGCCGCTGTTGGGCGTGGGCACGCTGCTGGCCGCCCGCGCCTCGGACCGGCTGGCCAAAGAGCAGCACGACGCGGTGATGGAGACCGTGAACGATGTGCGCGAGATGCTGGGCGAGTTGCACCAGCTGCATCTGGACCTGCGCATAAAGGTGAGCGAAGTGCTGGAGAATCGCGGCACCCAGCCGCCAGCGTAAAAAAGCCGGGGAAGCTGCCTTCCCCGGCTTTTTTAATTAAGCGGCCTTCGCTTCGCGGCGGCGGCGGGTGAGAATGAACTCGGTATAGCCATTCGGCTGGGTACGCCCCTCGAACACGAGGTCGCACGCGGCGGCGAAGGCCGGGCCGGAGAAATCCGGGGCCAGCGGCTTATAGGCCGCGTCACCCGCATTCTGCTTATCCACCACTAGCGCCATGCGCTTCAGCGTCTCCAGCACCTGCGCCTTGGTGACAATGCCTTGGTGCAGCCAGTTGGCGATATGCTGGGAGGAAATACGCAGCGTCGCGCGGTCTTCCATCAGGCCCACGTCATGGATATCCGGCACCTTGGAGCAGCCGACGCCCTGGTCGATCCAGCGCACCACGTAGCCCAGCAGGCCCTGCGCGTTGTTGTCCAGCTCCTGCTGGATTTCCTCGGGGTTCCAGTTCGGGCGGTCGGCCAGCGGGATGGTCAGCAGGTCCGACAGCTTGGCGGGGGCGCGGGATTTCAGCTCGTTCTGGCGAGCGAACACATCCACCATGTGGTAGTGCAGCGCGTGCAGCGTGGCGGCGGTGGGGGATGGCACCCAGGCGGTGTTGGCGCCAGCTCGCGGGTGGGCGATCTTCTGCTCCAGCATCGCGGCCATCATGTCTGGTGCGGCCCACATGCCCTTGCCGATCTGCGCCTTGCCCTGCAACCCGCATTCCAGGCCAAAATCGACGTTCCGGTCCTCATACGCCTTGATCCAGGGTTGGGTCTTGATGTCGTTCTTGCGCAGGAAGGCGCCAGCCTCGAAGGAGGTATGGATTTCATCGCCGGTGCGGTCCAGGAAGCCAGTATTGATGAACACCACGCGGCTCTTGGCGGCCTCGATGCACGCCTTCAAGTTGGCGGAGGTGCGGCGCTCCTCGTCCATGATGCCCATTTTCAGGGTGTTCCGCCCCAGGCCCAGCAGCTCTTCCACGGCACCGAACAAGGCGTTGGCGTTGGCCACTTCTTCCGGCCCGTGCAGCTTGGGCTTAACGATGTAGACCGAGCCTTGGCGCGAGTTACGGTGCGCCTGCAAATCATGCATGGCGATAAGCGAGGTGATGACAGCGTCGATCACCGTCTCCGGGATCTCCTTGCCATTCAGAGTGATGGCATCGGTCAGCATGTGGTGGCCGACATTGCGCACCAGCAGCAGCGAGCGGCCATGCAGGGTGAGCTTTTTGCTCCCGTCCGGCGCGGTGTAGACGCGGTCCTCATTCAACTTGCGCTCAAAGGTCTTGCCGCCTTTTTCCACGGACGCGGAGAGCGTGCCCTGCATCAGGCCTAGCCAGTTGCGGTAGACCTCGACCTTATCCTCGGCATCCACGGCGGCGACGCTGTCCTCGCAATCGCAGATCGTGCTGATGGCGGATTCCAGAATGACATCGGCGATGCCGGCGGTGTCGTTCTTGCCGATGGGGTGGGTGGCATTGATGACGATTTCAGCGTGCAGGTTATGGTTCTTCAGCAACACGCCCTTCAGCGCATCCTCCGCGCCGGTGTAGCCTACGAATTGCGCGCCATCCTTCAGGCCGACCTCGCCGGAGGGCAGCAGCACGGCGAGATGGCCATTATGCACCTTGTAGCTGAGCGCATCGGCGTGGCTGCCGTTGGCAAGGGGGAAATGCGCGTCCAGAAAGGCGCGGGCGCGGGCAATAACCAGATCGGCACGGGCAAAGTTGAAGCCCTTGCCGCGGGCGGCCTCGCCTTCGTCGGGGATGGCGTCGGTGCCGTAAAGCGCGTCATACAGGCTGCCCCAGCGCGCGTTGGCGGCGTTCAGGGCATAGCGGGCATTGGAGACGGGCACCACGAGCTGCGGGCCGGCGATCCGGGCGATCTCGTCATCGACATTCGCGGTGTCGATGCTGAAGGCGGCGGGCTCGGGCAGCAGATAGCCGATCTCGCGCAGGAAGGCCTCATAGGCGGCGGCGTCATGCGTCTGGCCCTTATGGGCCACATGCCAGGCATCGATTTTGCCCTGAATCGCGTCACGCTTGGCCAGCAGGATGGCATTGGTGGCGGCGAAATCTGTGACCAGCGCGCCGAACCCGGCCCAGAACTTGTCGGCGTCCAACCCGGTACCGGGCAATGCCTCCTGGTTCACGAAGTTATACAGCACGGAGGCGACGTTCAGACCGCCTGCGGAAATTCTGGCTTCGGACATAGATGGGCTCCTGTATCGTGTGACTGGGTGATGCCGCAAAGCCGGGGCCAAACGCAAGTTTCTCAAGTTTTCTGTAACGTAGCCACGGCTCTGAAAGTCTTTGCGGAGCAGTTACACCAGCGGCTCGCGGGAACATAATAACCCGGCACGCAAAACATTATTGCCTAAAGAGGCACGACTCAGGCTGCGGCGGGGAGAAAGCCGGGCACCGGCCGCCCCAACTGCACCCGCTCCGGCATGCCATGCGCCTCCACCAACTGCGCCCAGCTGATGCTGGCGACATGATAGGGCCGCCCGCCATCCTCCGGCGTGAAGAGGATAATGCCGCCCGGGACCGGGCCGGGGGCGTAATTCTCCAGAACCACGCGCCCGGCCGCGATTTCAGCGGCAAAGCGCTCGGCCAGGGCGTAATAACGCCGCACATCCGGCTCCACCGCCACAACGCGGCCGCCCGCCGCGAGCACGGTCTCCATTTCCGCCGCTGTACCCAGCACCAGAAACACCAGCCCCGGCACCGCCGGGGGCAGCGCGCCGGAAAGAAGCGCCATTTCCGCCTCCAGCCTTGGGGCCAAGCGCTGCGGCCAGACATCCTCGGCATCACGCATGTCGTAACTCGCCCATAGATGCGTCCCCCCCTGGAGCTGGGGATATTTTTTCAGGCGCTCAATGAAATGCTCCATGCTACGGCACTGAAAATGCATCAGTTTGGCTACCGACCAGTCCGGAGCGGCATCAATGATCCCCTCTGTTCCACCCCAGCGCAGCGGCGCGCCGCTGGCCAGCACGGCGCGGTCGGGGGCAACATCAAAACAATGCACACCGCGCCATGCTGCCCCCACCGCGCGCGGCCGGACGAAGCATTTGACATGACGATTGATGGCACGGTGCGCGTCGCCGTGCCAGGTATAGGCAAGAGGCGGCGGCGCGGCGGGCTTTAGCGCATGCCCGGAACTGCCGTAATTGCACCAGTTTACCGCCACCTCATCCGCACCGGGAAAGCGTGCCAGAAACGCCGTCACGGTCTCGTCCTGACGCAGGGAGAGGAACTCGTCCGCATCGAAAAAGGCTAGCCAGGCGAACTCCCCTTTATAAGTGGCAATGGCGTGGCGGTAGGCTTCGTCCTGCCGCCATGTATGGGGCTTCTCGCGCTGGCCAGGCGTACGGGAGAGACGGATATCCCAATGGCTTGCGGCCTGCTGCAACAGCTCCCAGGTGCCATCGGTGGAATCATCATCATAAACGATGGCGGCGCTGAAGCCGAGCAGCTTGTACCAGGCCAGCCAGGCAAGGATGTCGCTGGCTTCATCCCTCACCACCAGCACCACGGCGCAGGGCTCCTGCGCCACGGGGGCGAACTGTGCCTCATGGATAGACAAATAATGCCGGTAGCCTGCCGGGTTGCGCGCCACCAAAGCCTGCAGTTCCGGATGCGTGCTGGCATGCACGTCGCTGAACAGACGCCGTACCACCACGGGCTTGATCCCATGCCAGTGCAGAATCTGGGCGCGCGGGTTCTCCCCCCAATAAGGCTTCCAGTTGAATTCCGGCGGCATCGGTTCCCACTTGCCATCATAGAAGCGGCGATACATTTCCTGATCCAGGCCAAGATGCAGGTTCTGCCGGATGAAGCTGATGAAAGCCGGGTAATCGGCGCGCATTTGCGGCAGGTTGAGCAGCAGCACGCCGCTATTCAGGCCATCCTGAAAGGTGAATTCCGAGCAACCGGCAAAGTAGCGCGGCCGCGCTTGGCGCAGGGCCGGACTGGGGTCGGCCAGAAACATCACATCCGCATCTGTATAGAGAACAAACTCGTCCTCCTGCTCCAGCACGGGGATCTCCACACGCAGGAAGGCGCCCGACGCAATGCCTAGCCAATGCGGCTCCGGCTTGTGGCGCTCCAGCTCGGCATAAAACGGTACACGGTGGGGAATGACCGTTACACCCTGGCGGCGCAACTCTTGCGCCAACTCATGAGCGGGCGGCCCGTCCCATAATAGATGCGGGCGCAGCGTGGTATGCCGCCGCGCCGAGCTCAGAGCTGCGCGGATAAGCGAGCGCCAATCATGGTCCCGGCTCTTCAGTGAGGCTGCCGAAAGGGCAAAATACCACTTCAACCCGTATTGGTCCGTCATGTCCCCAGTTTTTACCGGCTGGCGCGCCACCGCAATACCCTAGCCAAACAAGCCTCTTGCGGGATGTGGATAATTGGGTCATCTACTACAACCGGTGTGCGGTGAAGCGCTGAAACGAGCCTGATTAAGGCCGGATTCGCTACCCGCACCCAGCAACAAAAGAATACCCCATAGCCGGGGGCGCAAAACCCCGGCGAGTTCAAGGACCGATGACCGCTCTGCCTACCGAAGTTTCCCATTTCTGCTCGGACAAGGCGCGGCACGGCTCCGCTTCCATTTGCATACCCCAACATCGCGCAAGCACGGCTCTGAGCACACAAGCTCGGGCTGGCACCGCACGCGCGCACCGGAGTTTTTTGGTTTATGACGAAAAAAATACTAATCGACGCCAGCCACGCGGAAGAAACCCGCGTGGTGGTTCTGGACGGTAATCGACTTGAAGATTTCGACGTAGAAACGGTCAGCCGCAAGCAGATCAAAGGCAATATCTACCTCGCCAAGGTTATCCGGGTTGAACCAAGCCTGCAGGCCGCCTTCGTGGAATATGGCGGGAACCGGCACGGCTTCCTCGCCTTTGGTGAAATTCACCCTGATTATTACCAGATCCCCATAGCGGACCGGCAGAAGCTGCTGGCGTTGCAGGCCGAAGAGGCCGCCGCCGACCGCGCTGAGGAAGAGTCCGAAACCGCCACCGCGCAGCCGTTGGACATCAAGCCGATCGAGATCACCGCCGCTCCGCCGCCCGCTGATGAGGTCGTGCCCGAGGGTGAGATTGTGGACGAGCCGACCGGCATTGCCGAGGCGCTGACGGAAACCACATCGGAAGACATCGCCCCGGACGCGGAAGCCCCGGCGGATGCCGTTGAAAGCAGCGTGGAGACGGTCGAGAGTTCGAGCAACGTCGAGACCATCGAGTCCGACACCACAGCTGAAGCCGCCGCGCCGGAGAATCTGGGTGGCGACGGTGACGACGCCGTGGAAGCCCGCGAACGCCGCATGCGCCAGCGCTTCCTGCGTAATTACAAGATCCAGGACGTGATCCATCGCCGCCAGATCATGCTGATCCAGGTGGTGAAGGAAGAGCGCGGCAATAAGGGCGCGGCCCTTACCACCTACCTCTCGCTGGCCGGGC
Organism: Acidocella sp.; assembly: GCA_028687415.1. Lineage (GTDB taxonomy): Bacteria > Pseudomonadota > Alphaproteobacteria > Acetobacterales > Acetobacteraceae > Acidocella. Next base: position 5,955 of record JAQUAC010000088.1, read on the forward strand.
GCTTCTCCGTGCTGATGCCGAACTCACCTTCTGGCGGCGGCGTGTCGCGCAAGATCACCTCGCAGGCGGACCGCCGGCGGCTGAAGGAAGCCATGAACGAGCTGGACGTGCCGGAGGGCATGGGCCTGATCGTGCGCACGGCGGGCGCCAACCGGCCGAAGCCCGAGATCAAGCGCGACTGCGAATATTTGCTGCGTCTGTGGGACGATATCCGCGACAAAACGCTGGAATCCACCGCCCCGGCGCTGATCTATGAGGAAGCCAGCCTGATCAAGCGCTGCATCCGCGACGTGTATACGCGCGATGTGGAGGAGATTCAGGTGGACGGCGAGGAAGGCTTCAAGGCAGCGCAGGACTTCATGCGCATGCTGATGCCAAGCCACGCCAAAAAGGTGCAGCTCTGGACCGAAGGCCAGCCGCTCTTCGCCAAATATCAGGTCGAGGCGCAACTGGACGCGATGCTGAACCCGATCGTGCAGCTGCGCTCGGGCGGGTATATCGTCATCAACCAGACCGAGGCGCTAGTCGCCATCGACGTGAACTCAGGCCGCTCGACGCGCGAGCGCAGCATTGAGGACACCGCACTCCGCACCAACCTCGAAGCCGCTGAGGAAGCCGCTAAGCAGTTGCGCATGCGCGACTTGGCGGGGCTGATCGTCATCGACTTCATCGACATGGAGTCGCGCCGCAACAACGCCGCCGTGGAGCGCAAGCTAAAGGACGCGCTGAAGCATGACCGCGCGCGCATCCAGGTGGGCAGCATCAGCCATTTCGGACTGATGGAAATGAGCCGCCAGCGGCTGCGCCCCTCGCTTACCGAGGCGTCGCTCATTACCTGCCCGCATTGCGCCGGCATGGGGCATATCCGCAGCCCGGAGAGTGCGGCGCTGCATATCCTGCGCGCCATTGAGGACGAAGGGGCGAAGTACCGCGCCGCCGAGATCTCGGTCACGCTGCCGCCGGAGATCGCCTTCTATCTGTTCAACCACAAGCGCGAGCGGCTCTCGGCCATTGAGGCACGCTATAATATGCGCGTGATCTTCGTGCCCGACGCGACGCTGACGGGGACGAATTTCCGCATCGACAAGCTGAAGGCGCAGACCGCGCCGCCGCCGCCCGCGCCGGTAACGCCGGAGCGCCGCCTGCCGGCGCCTGTGGCCGAGCCGGTGATGGAGGAGGAAGAGCCCGAAGCCGAGGCTGAGGCCGAGACGGAAGAGACCGAGACCAACGCCGAGAAGAGCGAGCGCAAGCGCCGCCGCCGCCGCCGTGGCAAACGCCGCATCGAAAACGGCGCTCCGGAAGCTGGCGAGACGGCGGAAGGCGAAGAGAAGGAGGCCGCAGAGGCCCCTGCCCCTGAGGCTTCCGTTGTGGTGGAAGAGGATCAGCCCTCGGAACTTGATCTGGTTCTGGCCGCCGCCCTGGGTGAACCCGCAGACGAACCGGAAGCGGCTCCAACGGAGCTTGTGCCCGTGGAGCCCGCCGCCGAGGAAGCCGCACCCAAACGCCGCCGCACACGCGGCCCGCGCCGCCGCAAGGGGGATGAGGCAGCGCCCGCCGAACCGGTATTCGCCGACATCGCGGATATTTTCGAGGCCGCCGAGCGCGCCGAGGCGCAGCTGCCCCGCAAGCCCCGCCGCGCTCCGCGTCAGGAAGCCAAGGCAGCTGCCGAGGCTGCACTGCCGGTGATCGTGGAAGAAGCTCCCGCAGCGGAAGCCCCGGCCCCCGTGCCGACGGCGGAAGCTCCCGTCCAGGTACCAGAGCCGGTGGCCGCCCCCGTGGCGGAAACCGCGGCACCGGAGCTGGTGGCTAAGCCTATCGTGGTTGGCGCCGATACCCAGGCGGAGAAGAAAAGCGGCTGGTGGCGGCGCTAAAAAGCCCATGTTTTGGCTGAGCCGGACTCCGGTTTCAGCCAAAACGTGCCCGCTTGGCGCTCACCGTTTACATTTCGTAGCGGAATTGGCGGCCTCATAGCCGCCAATTCACTTGAAATGAACGCCAATCGGGCGAATCATAGAGTTTGAGGTCTTATTGACCATTCTCAGGAGTGACGCAGTCCATGGCTTTTACCCCGAATAATTCCTACCGCACGGCGCAGACCGGCTATGCCGCTTATGGCAGTGCTGCGCTGGATGCGGGTCTGCGCGCCTATATGCTGCGCGTGTATAACTGGATGGCCTCCGGCTTGGTGCTGACCGGGCTGGTGGCCTTCGGCATCTCGCACACGGCGCTCATAAACGCCTTTTACCCGCTGGTGCAGACCGCGAGCGGTAATTACGTGCCGCATCCGACCATCCTGGCCTATGCCGCCATCTTCGCGCCTCTGGCCTTTGTGATGGTGCTGCGCTTTGGCGTGAACAAGCTGTCCACCACCGCAGCGCAGGGGCTGTTCTGGGCTTTCTGCGGGGCT
>JAQUAC010000089.1 GCA_028687415.1 Acidocella sp.
CCGTCCTGCCCCGTGCCGCACAGGCAGACACTCTGGCAGCAAATTGCGCGGCGGCACTTCTCTCGCAAATGGCGGCGCTGCCCGATGGGCCGGTGTTGCTGAATTCTTATCTGGTGGAGAGCGGCGGCGGGGATTTCGACCTCACCCAGGCCAACGCGGCCTATGTGTACGACAACGCTTTGGCCGGGCTGCTGCTGCTGGCGGCGGGGCACGCGCCGGAAGCCCAGCGTATCGGTGATGCCCTGGCTATCGCCCAGGCCCATGACCGCAAATTCACAGATGGCCGCCTACGCAATTGCTACCAGGCCGGCGCGATGACCCAACCCGCGAAGCTGCCAGGCTTTTGGAACACCAAGACCGGACAATGGGATGAAGACCCATATCAGGTGGGCAGCGCCACCGGGCCCATCGCCTGGGCGATGCTGCTCTGGGCCGCACTCGGCATGCCCGCCCAGGCCAACGCGGCGGGCAATTTCCTGGACGAACAATTGCGTGCTGTGAACGGCTATTATGGCGGGTTTTACGGCTTCGACCCGGCGCAGCAAAAGCTCACATGGCAGAGCACAGAGCAGAACACAGACCTCGTGGCGGCCTTCCGGTGCTTAAACCGTGCCGAGGACGCCGCGCATGCGGCAGACTTCGTACGGGCCATGTTCGACGTGAATTTCCAGCGCTTCAACACCGGTACCGGGCCAGATGGCGTGGTGAACCATCTTGCGGCGGCGGACGCGGGCATCTGGCCCTATCTGGCCGGACTGGGCGATGCCGCAAGCGCACTGATGACAATAAAGGAATTACGGCGCGGTGACGGGATCGGCTTCGCCGATGCCAGCCAAAGCATCTGGCTGGAAGGCACCGCCTTCGCCGCTCTGGCGTTGAAGCAGATGCACAACAATCTGGCGAATGCATTCCTGGCCACGGTGAACGCGAACCTGTCGCCGGAAGGCTATGTATACGCCACCGTGGCACCGGTGCTCAGCACCGGGCTCACGGTCGGGCCACCACTTAAGCCGGGCGCGCCGGAGCAGCCCTTTAATTATTACCGGCGTCCATCCTTAAGCGCGACCGCCTGGGCCGGACTGTCGGCGCTGAGCGCCAACCCGCTTATGGCCCCGTGCTCTCGTTAATAGCGAGCTTCGCCAGATCGGCCTGCACCTGATCGAGCTTGGTTCGCGAGATCCGCCCGCCGGACAAAGGCGCGATCTGGGCGAGGCTCATACCCTCCAGCAAAATATAGCTTGAACTGGACATTAGGCCCGGAACATCCCGTTCCAGCACCGCCTTGCCACCCTGATCCGCTGCGATTTTCGAGACCGGCGTGTCCAGTGAGAAGCTCCGCCCAGCAGCATGCGCCGTGTTATCCGGCTGCGCCACTGCTACCTTTGACCCCTGCGCGGCGCACCCAGTCAAGAATGCGGCGCTCATGAGCATGGCGGCCGTTGCAATATGCCGATGTGTCTTAATCATCAAGCTAGCCCCCTTTCAGTCGATGGGAAGCATACACCAAAACCGCTTTCAAACACTATAAGCAGTTTTACCTACTTGCCGATGCAGAAGCCCGAAAACACGGCATCCAGCACCTCCTCCACACCGATAACCCCCACCAGCCGCGCCAAAGCCAGGGAGGCCGCGCGCAGCTCCTCTCCCCGCAATTCCGGGTCCGGCAAGGCCAAAGCCCGCTCCAGCGCCGCCGCCGTATCCCGCACGCAGGCAATCTGCCTGGGCCGGGCCAGCGCCGCCGCGCCCTTGGTGTCAGTGAGGTCCTGCGCCACCTGCGCCAGACGGGCGCGCAGCACCTCCATGCCCGCCCCGCTGCGGGCGGAGACGGCGAAGCCCTCGGTGCCGCCAAGGTCCGCCTTCGTGCGCAGGCACAGCGCCGGTATGCCGGGCGGCGCTTCCGGGAAAGGCTCACCGGGCGGTGCCGCAAGCAGCAGAAAATCCGCCCGCCCGGCCCGCGCCAAGGCCCGGCGCACGCCCTCGGCCTCAATGGCATCCTGCGTCTCGCGCAAGCCCGCCGTATCCGTGATGTGCACCGGCACACCGCCGAGATCGACCCGCATGCCCACGGCATCCCGCGTGGTGCCTGGAATGTCGGAGACGATGGCGATCTCCTCCCCCGCCAATGCATTCAGCAGCGTGGATTTGCCCGCGTTCGGGGCGCCTAGAATAACGAATTCCAGCCCCTCACGCAGCCTCTCCGCCGCCGGGGCGGCGCCCAGGGCAGCGCGCATCTCCGCCGCCAGTTCCGCGATGCCCGTGCGCAAGGCCGCCTCCACCTCCGGCGGCAAATCCTCGTCGGGGAAGTCAATCAGCGCCTCCTGCCGCGCCATGATGTGCCGCAGCGCCTCACGCCAGCTTGCACAGGCCGCGTGCAGCGCATCCGCGCCCTCCACAGCCTGCGCCCGCTGCGCCTCGGTCTCGGCGGCAATCAAATCCGCCATCGCCTCGGCTTCCAGCAGGTCGAACCGCCCATTCTCAAAGGCCCGGCGCGAGAACTCGCCCGGCTCGGCATAGCGCGCCCCCAGTGCGGTGAGGGCGTGGCTCACTGCCGCCAGCACCGCCCGCCCGCCATGCAGGGAAAGCTCCACGCAATCCTCGCCGGTGAAGTTATCCGGGCCGGGGAAAACCACCACCAGCGCGGTATCCAGCCCCCTGCCCTCATGCCGTAACCGGCGCAGGCTGGCGCGACGGGGCACGGGCAACGCGCAAAGGCTGGCGGTGATGGCAAGCGCCTCCGCCCCAGAGAGGCGCAACACGCTCACCGCCCCGCCACGCCCCGTGATGGGGGCAAAAATGGTGCTCATCTCAGGTGAGGTAGCGGGCGGTCAGATGCGCCTCGAAATGCGCCGGGTTCAGTGCTTCACCCGTGGCGGCGGTAAGGATCTCGTTATACCCAAGGCTGGCCCCCAGCCCATGAACATGCCGCGCCAGCCAGTCCGTCAGGGGCGAAAAATCCCCGCGCGCCAGATGCTCATCCAGCTCCGGCAGCGCCCGCCGCGCGGCGGCCATGAGCTGCGCCGCCGCCATCGCCCCCAGCGTATAGGACGGGAAATAGCCGATCGCGCCATCGTACCAATGAATATCCTGCAAGCAGCCGCGCGCATCATCCGGCGGGGTGATGCCCAGCAGCGCCGCGAACCCCTCATTCCACGCGCCGGGCAAATCCGCCACGGCCAAATCTCCGGAGAGCAACGCCTGTTCCAGCCGGAAGCGCAGCAGCACATGCGCCGGGTAGGTCATCTCATCGGCTTCCACGCGGATGAAGCTGCGCTGCACATGCCGCAACCGCCGCTTCAGCCCGCCCACTGTCACCGGCTTGCCGAAGCTGCCGGAGAGGATTGGGGCGAGATAGGAGAGAAACGCATCCCCGCGCACGGCCTGCATCTCGATGATGAGCGACTGGCTCTCATGCATAGCCATACCGGCGGCCTCGCCCACCGGCTGGCGGCTGAAGGCGGCAGGCAGGTTCTGCTCGTACAGCGCATGCCCGGTCTCGTGCAGCACGCCAGTCAGGGCAGAGCACACATCGGACTCATCATAGCGGGTGGTGATACGGATATCGGTGGGCGTGCCACCGCAGAACGGATGCGCCGAGCGGTCCAGCCGCGCGTTGGAGAATTTCAGCCCCGCCGCCGCCGCCAACTGGCGGGCCAGCGCCTCCTGCGCCGCCTCCGGGTACGGGCCGGGGGGCAGCGTCTCATGCTCACGGGCGGCTTGCAGCGCCTCGGCGCGGGGCAGCGCGTCTTTCAGGAACACCTCGTAGCGGGCAAAAATCGCCGCCGCATCGGCAGAGGTGACACCGCGTTGATACTGGCTCATCAGCGCATCATACGGCGCCAGCCCCAAAGCCTCGCCCAGTATCTTGGCGGATTCGCGGGTCAGGGAGATCACCTCCCCCAGCGCCTCCCGCACGGCGGCGAAATCATTCTCCTTGCGCGCTACGCGCCAGATGGTCTCGCAGGCGCGCCCGGCCCGCACCCCGGCCTCCACAAGATCGCGCGGCAAAGCGGTGGCGCGGATATGCGCCTCGCGCATCAGCACCAGATTCGCCTCGTCCCAATCCGTCTCCGGCTGGGCGGCGGCGATGTCCTCGGCAATGTCCGGGGCGGAGAGGAACTCGTGCGACAACCCGGCCAGCGTGGCCAGTTGCTCGCCCCGCGCCTCGGCCCCGCCTTCGGGCATCATCGCCGCTGCATCCCAGCCCAGCATGGCGGAGGCCTCATTCAGGCAGGCGATACGGACGAATTTCTGGCGAAGGCGGGCATAAGCAGTCATGGGTCCAGCAACCTTTTGCGGGCAAAAAAGATGAATTCGAACAGCAGCACCCCGGCAAAGCCGAACCAGGTGAGCGCGTATTCGTAGTGGTTGTTCGGCGGGGTTGGCAAATGCTGCGCGGGCTGCGGCGCGGCATTGCCCGGCGGCGGCATCTTCCCCATGGCGATAAGCATATAGGGCGCGACCTCCCCCACCCCCAACCCGGCACCGATACGCGCCGGGTCCAGCGTGTAATACAGCCCACGGGCAGCATCATCCGGCGGCGAGAACCAGCCCGGCTTTATGGGGACGTGAATATAGCCTTCGGGGGTGGGCGCGGCCGGATACGGCACGGGCGCCTGCCCCGGCACCCAGCCCAGATCCACCAGCACCACCTGCCCGCTGCCCCGCCGCAGCGGCATGATCAGCTCGCCGCCAGGGACAGGACCGTTCGGCGTGTCATGCACCTCATCGCCATACAGCGCCGCCTTGCCCGGCACCCAGGCGCCGCTGATTTGTACTTTCTGGAACGGCGAGGGATGCGCCGGCAGCGGCACTGGCTGAGCCATCTCCGCCTGCCTAATGGCGGCGACAATGCCCTCTTTCCACTTCAGCCGCTGCAACTGCCAAACGCCAAGCCAGATGAGGACGCCAAACAGCGCCAGCGCGGCAAGGCCGGGTGCGACGAGCCGCCTAACCCGCGACAACCGCGCTGCGGCCCAGGTAATAGATACACACGAACAGAAACAGCCACACCACGTCCACGAAGTGCCAGTACCAGGCCGCGGCCTCGAACCCGAAATGCCGGGCTGGCGTGAACTGCCCCGCCTTTGCCCGGAAGAAGCACACGGTAAGGAAGATGGTGCCGATGATGACATGCACCCCGTGAAACCCGGTGGCGATGAAGAAAGACGAGGGGTAAATGCCGCCGTGATAGAACGGGAACGGCGAGTGCGTGTATTCCCAGGCCTGGCCGCACAGGAACATCAGCCCCAGCAGAATCGTCAGCCCCAGCCCGCGCACGGTGCTCTTATTGTCCCCTTCCAGCAGCGCATGATGCGCCCAGGTGATGGTGGTGCCGGAGAGCAGCAGCGTCATGGTGTTGAACAGCGGAATGGCGAACGGGTCGATGGTCGTCACCCCCTGCGGCGGCCACACGGGCACGAAGGCGGTGCCCATTTTGTCGGGGAAGAAGAAATAGTTGAAATAGTTCCAGAAGAACGAGACGAAGAACATCACCTCGGAGGTGATGAACAGCGCCATGCCGTAGCGCAGCCCCATCTGGGTGACGATCTTGTGCGCCCCCGGCGTGCGCGCCTCGGCGATCACATCCCGCCACCACACAAACATGGTGGAAACCACGGCAAGCAGCCCGAGCCCGAGCACGATGTAATCGTGGAAATGCGCGGCGAGGATGATGCCGGTGAAGGTGATCAGCGCGGCAATGGCCCCGCAAACCGGCCACAGGCTCGGCTCCACCAGATGATACGGGTGCGGAACCGTGGTTTTGATCTGGCTTGTCGCGGTGTGGCTTGTGCCGGTCATGTTATCCCCCTCGCCTCATTTTCATTTTTATCTCAAAGCAAAGCGTCTTTCACCACATTTGGCCGTATTCGTGGAGTTTCACGATCGCCACGGCGTAGATGATGAGGCAGAACCCCGCCAGCGCGCCGAGCAGCAGAAGGTTCCGCGCCCGGCGGCGGCGCAGAAACTCCGCGCGCTGCTCATCCGTCCAATTTGTTTGGCCCAGCCCGGTGGGAGGCATGCGGTCATCGATGCTCACACCAGATGGTCCACGGCGCAGGCCAGGAAGAGAATGAACAGATACAGGATGGAGTATTTGAACGCCGCACGGGCTGGCTTGTCCTTGGTCAGGCTCACGCCCTTGGCATCTTGCTTATCCGCGTACACGCCCCAGCAATAATACACGAACACCAAGCTGGAGATGAGCGCGGTGAGCCCATAAACCGGCCCGGTAAGCCCCAGCGGCCAGGGTGAGACTGCCAGCGGCAGCAACAGCAACGCATAGACCAGCACATTCAGCCGTGTATGCTTTGCCCCCTTCACCACCGGGAGCATGGGGATTCCGGCCTTCTCGTAATCGATGGAAGCGAACAGCGACAGCGACCAGAAATGCGGCGGCGTCCAGAAAAACACGATGGCGAAGAGCAACACCGGCAGCGCGGTGATATGCCCCGTCACCGCCGCCGCGCCGATGACAGCGGGAAACGCCCCCGCCCCGCCGCCAATGACGATGTTCTGCGGCGTGCGCCGCTTCAGCCACATGGTGTAGATGACGGCGTAATAGAAAATGGAAAACGCCAGCACCCCGGCCGCGACAAGGTTTGTGGCCATGGCCAGCAGCAGCACCGAGATGATCGAGAGCACGATGCCATAACCGAGCGCGCCGCCTGCCTCGATCTTGCCCGCCGGGATGGGGCGCGCGAGCGTGCGCTTCATCAGCGCGTCAATATCGCGGTCATACCACATATTCAGCGCCCCGGCCGCCCCGGCCCCGAGCGCGATGCAGAAGATCGCCACCGCCCCAAGCACCGGGTTGATATGCCCCGGCGCGGTCACCAGCCCGACAGCGCCGGTAAACACCACCAAGCTAATGACGCGGGGCTTCAGCAGCAGCAGCCAGTCGCGCGGCTCAGCCCCCAGGGCTGGGGTCACGGGCGTTTCGCCTAATAATTCGGGCGCGGTGTGGACGGAAGCGGACACTTAAAAATCCTTAGCGAATAACAGGAATGTCGATGAAGGTGTGCTGCGGCGCGGGCGACGGCACTGCCCATTCCAACGTATTGGCGCCCTCGCCCCAGTAATTATCCGCAAGCTGTTCCTTGGAGGTGAACACGCGGTAAAGCACATAGAAGAACACCAGGGTGGAGACGCCGGAGATGATGGCGCCGATGGAGGAGACGTAATTCCACCCGGCGAAGGCATCGGCATAATCCGGATAGCGGCGCGGCATGCCCGCCAGTCCCAGAAAATGCATGGGGAAAAAGGTGAGGTTCACACCGATGAAGAAGGTCCAGAAATGCACCTTGCCCCAGAATTCCGGGTATTGGTGCCCGGACATCTTGCCGATCCAGAAATAGAACCCGGCGAAGATCGCGAACGCCGCGCCCATTGAGAGCACGTAGTGGAAATGCGCGATCAGGAAGTAGTCGTTATGCAGTTCCTGATCCAGGCTGGCATTGGCCAGCACCACACCCGTCGCACCGCCGATGACGAACAGGAAGATGAACCCCACGGCCCAGAGCATCGGCGTCTTGAACTCGATGGCCCCGCCCCACATCGTCGCGATCCAGGAGAACACCTTTATCCCCGTCGGCACCGCGATGACGAGTGTCGCGACCTCGAAATAAACCTTGGTGTCGGTGCCGATGGCGGAGACGAACATGTGGTGCGCCCAGACCACGAAGCCAACGAAGCCGATGATGACCATGGCGTAAACCATGCCGAGATAGCCGAAGATCGGCTTCTTCGAGAAGGTGGAGACCACATGGCTGACGATGCCGAAGGCCGGCAGGATCATGATGTAGACTTCCGGGTGGCCGAAGAACCAGAACAGATGCTGGAACAGCACCGGATCGCCGCCGGCGGCGGGTTCGAAGAACGAGGTGCCGAAATTACGGTCCATGATCAGCATCGTCACCGCTCCCGCCAGCACCGGAATGGCAAGCACCAGCAGGAAGGCCGTGACCAGAATCGACCAGCAGAACAGCGGCATCTTGTGCATGGTCATGCCGGGGGCACGCATGTTCAGGATGGTGGCGATGAAGTTGATCGCCCCCAGCAGCGAGGAGATGCCGACCAGATGGATGGAAAACAGCGAGAAATCCGTGGCCACGCCGGGGGAGTACCGCGCATTGTCCAGCGGCGGATACAGCGTCCAGCCCGATCCGGTGCCGGTGCCCAGGAACAGCCCGAGCATCACGAACACCAGCCCGGCGACGAGAAACCAGAAGCTCATATTATTCAGGCGCGGGAAGG
>JAQUAC010000090.1 GCA_028687415.1 Acidocella sp.
ACCTTGAGTCCGGCGAGCTGGGCGATTGTGCCCATGGGCAGCAGGCCGTTAACCGCATCCGAGAGAATGCTGGCGACGCTGTAACCGGCGAACAAGGCGACAAAGACCCCGAGAATAGCGGCAAAAGGTTTGCTGATTTCCCGGATCAGATAACGGTCGATATTCAATGTGCTAAACCATTCGTGTCCGGCCCGGCCGTACAGGGCGCCACAGCCTATTCAGCAAATGCGGCACTCACTAGGCTGCCGCAAGGGGGGGTAAGGCCGCCATCAGGGTTGCCGAGAAAAGGCAGTGACAATGCGGTGCCCGCTGTTTATAGAGTGCAGTGTGCAATGTATAGGTTTTATTGCACGATTGTCATTTGCACAGGCTGAAGCCTTCCGGGCTGGCGTGCATTCAAACCAAGAGGCTGCACGCAGGGATATGGCTAATTTAACCGGCGATATACGGGATATAATCTTCGACACGCTGCGCTCGTCGCTGCCGAACGCCGTCGAAATTTCCGAGCAGACGCATATCGTCGATGATCTCGGCCTCGATTCCGTCGCGGTCATGGATTTCGTCATGGAAATCGAGGACCGGCTGGATATCTCTGTCCCGCTGGACAAGATCGCCGAGGTCGAGACCCTGGGCGACCTGATCGCGACTGTGCGCAGCTTGAAGGACAGCGCGTAATTTATGTCTCTCTTCGATAAATTCGCGCCGCTGGCGGCGCAGTACAGCCAGCTTGAACATGCGGGCGCCAATCCTTTTAACGTCTCCTTCGACAATGTGATCTCGCCGACCGAGGCGATGATTAAGGGCCGCAAGACCCTGCTGCTGGGCACGAATAACTACCTGGGCCTGACCTACGACCCGGCCGTGATCGCCAAAGCGGTGGAAGCCACGGAGTTGTACGGCACCGGCACCACTGGTTCGCGTATCGCCAACGGCAACTATACCGGGCATCAGCGGCTGGAGCGCGCACTGGCGGATTTCTATGGCCGCAAGCACGCCATGGTGTTTTCCACCGGCTATCAGGCCAATCTGGGTATCATCTCCACACTGGCGGGCAAGAACGACCATCTGCTGCTGGATGCCGACTCCCATGCCAGCATCTATGACGGCTCGCGTCTGGGCTACGCGCAGGTCACGCGCTTCCGCCATAACAGCCCGGACGATCTGGCCAACCGCCTGCGCCGCCTTGCCGGTGAGCCGGGCGACAAGATCATCGTCGTCGAGGGTATCTACTCCATGCTGGGCGATACCGCGCCGTTGCGTGAATTCGCGGCGGTGAAGCGGGAGTATGGCGCCTACATGATCGTCGATGAGGCGCATTCCATGGGTGTGCTGGGCGAGACCGGCCGCGGCCTCGCCGAGGCTGCCGGGGTGGAAGCGGATGCCGATTTCATCGTCGGCACATTCTCCAAGAGCCTGGCCGGTGTCGGCGGGTTCTGCGTCAGCGACATGGACGGGTTCGACATCATGCGTGTCGCCAGCCGGCCTTATATGTTCACGGCCTCGCTGCCGCCGGGCGTGATCGCGGCCACCGAGGAAGCGCTGCACCAGATGCGCATTCGCCCCGCTCTGCGCCGCCAGCTTACCGAGAACGCGCACCAGCTCTACGCCGGTCTGGCGGGGCTGGGCTTTGAGCTTGGGCCGGAGCCAAGCCCGGTGGTTTCCGCCGTGATGCCGAGCCCCGAGGCCGCGTTCGCCTTCTGGGCCAAGTTGCTGGAAGCCGGGCTGTACACCAATGTCAGCCTGCCGCCCGCCACGCCCAAGGGCATGGCGCTGCTGCGCTCCAGTGTCAGTGCCGCCCATACTCCGGCACAGATCAGCCACGCCATCGCGCTGTTCGCGCAGGTGGGGCAGGAGCTGGGGCTGATTCAAGCTGCCAGCCGGCCTGAACTCGCCTCGGTGAAATAGGTCGCTACCCCGTATAAGCGGGGCAGCGGGCAGGAGAGGCACATGCGCAGGGTCGCGATATTCCGCCATAACCTGTTTAAGATATCTGAGCCGTTCATCACGCAGCAGGCGCAGCAACTGCGCCGCTACGCGCCGCTTTATCTGGGGCGGCTGCGCTATGGCGCGGCGCCCGAAGGAGCGGAGTCCCTGGCCTTGCAGGATCTCGTCACCGGCTCGCCGCTGCCGCTCATCGCGCGGCAGATGCTCACCCGCAACCCGGAGCCGTATGTGCGGCTGCTGGCCGGGCGGCGGCTCTCGCTCATCCACGCGCATTTTGGGGTGGAAGGCGTGTATGCCTTGCCGCTGGCCCAGCGCCTGGGCGTCCCGCTCGTCACCACCTTTCATGGGTTCGATGCCACGCTCTCCACCGCTGGGCTGCTCTGCAACCCAGCCTGGGTGAATTACGCGCTTTTCCGTGGCCGTCTGGCCCGGCAGGGGGATTTGTTCCTCTGCGCCTCGGGCTTCATCCGTGAGCGGCTGCTGGGCATGGGCTTTCCGCCGGAGCGCACGCGCGTGCATTACATTGGCGTGGATTGCGGGGCGATCATCCCGCGCGAGGCGGCGGAGGAAGAGCCCGTTATCCTGCATGTGGCGCGGCTGGAGCCGGTGAAGGGCACGGAATATCTTATCCGCGCCTTTGCCGCCGTGGCCGGGCAGCACAAACAGGCCCGGCTGGTCATCATCGGCGACGGCAAGCTGCGGCGCTCGCTTGAGGCTTTGGCCAAATCCTGTGGCGTGGCGGAGCGCGTGGAGTTTCTGGGCGCGATGCCGCATGCCCAGGTTATGGGCTGGATGCGCCGCGCCGCGATGCTGGTGCTGCCCAGCGTGCGCACCGCCAGCGGGCGGGTGGAGGGGCTAGGCATGGTGATGCTGGAAGCTGCCGCCACCGGCGTGCCGGGCATCGGCTCCCGGCTGGGCGGCATACCGGAGGGCATCGCCGATGGCGAGACCGGGTTCCTGGTGCCGGAGCGTGACCCCGAGGCGCTGGCGGCGCGCATCGGCGAGCTGCTGGCCGACCAGGCGCTACGCCGCCGCATGGGCATGGCGGCCTGCCGCCGTGTGGAACAGAGTTTCGACATCGTCCGCCAAACCGCCATGCTGGAAGACATTTACGACTCAGTTGTAAAGGAAGCGGCATGAGCATGCGCAGCGCCGTTGTCGTCGCCCACCCTGACGATGAAATCCTATGGCTGAGCTTCGCCGTGGCCTCGGCGGAGCATGTGGTGCTCTGCTTTGGCGAGCCCTTCGGCAACCCCGCCAGGGCCGATGCCCGCCGCCGGGCGGTGGCCAATCTGCCCCTGACCAACCTCGTCAACCTCGCCATACCCGAGAGCGGCACGCGGTTGCTGGTGGACTGGCTGTACCCGCTGATGACGTCGACCGGGATGGATATCTCCGAGCCGGAAGCGCGGCAACGCTACGATGAGAATTTCGACCAATTGGTGGCGGCGTTGCGCCCGGTGTTGAGCGGCTGCGCGGATGTATACACCCACAACCCCTGGGGCGAGTATGGGCACCCCGAGCATATCCAGGTCTACCGCGCCGTGGCGGCGTTACAGGCGGAGCTGGGCTATACCATCTGGTTCTCCAATTACGTCGGCCCGCTGACTTGGCCCCTGGCGCAGAAGCTCGGCGCCGAGCCCTTATGGGCGCAGCGCCGGGTGGTGCGGCCGGACATGGCAACGGCGCGGCGGCTGCAATGGGTGTATCTGCGCCACCGCGCTTGGACCTGGGGGCTGACGCATCGCTGGCCGCGCGAGGAGGTCATCTATGCCCAGCCTCCGGGAAAGGACCGCTCAACCTGGCACACGCTGGCGGGGGAGACGCTGCTGGATGTGGACGGGTTGCGCTGGTGGCCGCCGGGTGGGGATGCCCGCAAGCGGCTTCCTTAGGGACTGTTTCAGAAACCGCTCCGGTGTGAGGCGGATAGGCGTGATTTTTAAGCCCTGGAGCGCAGAAAATCGCGGCTAGACGGCCGCCAGAGTAGATTTATGAACCGCCCACGCTCACCTGCGCGCTTTGCCGCTGGGAAACCCAGCGCGCATGCAGCAGCAGCCCGGCATAGGTCAGCCCCGTGGCTGCCAGTACGATGCCGATTTGCAGTTTCGGGTCGTGGTTGCCGGTCAGGTGCCGCGCTGCCTCCGTTACCAGCACCATGGCGGCGATGCCGAGGCTGGGTGTGCCGAAGGGCCGCACCAGATCGAGCAATTTGATCTGCCAATGCTGCTTCAAATAGCGCACGCCCCAGATCAGCAGCAGCGGATACACGCAGAACCAAACCGCCGAGACGGCAATAACGCCGCTATGCGCGGGGAAGTGCAGCCCGGCGGCGAAGATACCGGCGCTGAGCAGCACCAGCGTGGCGGCGGAGACGCCCATCGCCGTGCCCGGATTCCCCGAGGCCATCAGCACCGGGGTGAGCAGTTGCGAGGTTACGCGCAGCACCGCCGCCCCGGCCAGGATTTGCAGCGGCAGCGCGGCGGCGGCGTAGCTGTTGCCCTGGCTGTCATGCAGCAGCGAGGTGAGCGGCACGGCGATAAGGATCAGCGCGACCATGAAGGGCGCCACCAGCGTGGTGAGCCGTTGCAGCGACCATAGCAGCGCCGCGGTCAGATGCTCCCGCACCGCCGCCACGCGCGCGAATACCGGCAGGGCGGTGCGGTTGACCAGCGTGCCCACGGCCATTGCCGGTTCCATCGCCACGTCGAACGCCACGCGGTACACGGCGAGCTGGGCCGCGCCGTAGAACCAGCCGACCAGGAAATAATCGACATTCTTGAAGATCTGCTCGAACACGTTGGCGGCGGCGGAGCGTAGGCCGAAACGCACGAGCGGCAGAATCGGCTGCCAGTGGAACCTGAAAGCCGGCAGGAACGGCCTTGCCCACAGCGCCCCGGCCAGAATGAACACGCCGCTGGCCATATACCCGCCCACCAGTGCCCAGGCGCCGCCACCCGCGAGGGCGATGGCGAGACGCGTCATCGCCGCGCCGAAGGTGGAGCCGACATTGATGACCGCGATGCGCTCATAGCGCAGCTCCCGGTTCAGCAGCGCCAGCGGGATCACCGCCGCCCCCACCAGCGGCTGCTTGGCCGCCAGGGCGATGAAATAGACGGCCATGCCAGCCGAGCCGTAAATCTGCTGCACCAGCGGGGCGGCGGCCAGGGCCAGCCCCGCCACCAGCACGGCGGCGGCCATGATGAACCAGAACAGTGAATCGAGTTGCCTGCGGGAGACGCTTTGGGCCTGCACCAGCGCATCACCCGTGCCCAGCCCGTCAAATGCCTCCACGACCATGCCGAAGGAGAGCACTAGCGAGCCAATGCCCATCTGCTGCTTGGTCAGATACAGCAGCACGACGATGATCGTGGAAAAATCCGTGATCTTGGCGATGATGGTGGCGCCGCCGAGCCAGTTGAAGCCGCGCCCGAGGGCGCGGCGGTGGCGCTCCATCGCCTCGCTGTCGGCGGCTTGGGTCTGCGGTTCCATTCAGCGCGCGGGGGGCAGCGCGTCCGGCGGCAGAATCCAGGAGCGTGTGCGGGCGAAATGCACGAACCAGCGGCGGGACTGCCGGGCCCAGTTGTCGGATTGCGCCTTGCCCCAGCCGCCTTGCGCCACCGTGGTGCGCTGCCGCCAGCCGGTGACGATGGCGGCGATCTTCTGCGCCCGCGCACTCCAGGTATAGTTTTGGCTATCCGCCCGTGCGCCCGCGGAGAGGCGGTTGGCGAGCGCATCGTCGCCGGTCAACGCCGTCAGCCCGGCCACCAGCGCTTCCAGCGAATCCGGTTGAACCAGCAGGGCGGTCTCGTCATTCTTCAGCACTTCCGCCACGTCCGGTGTGTTGCCCGCCAAAATCGGGCGGCCCGAGCCGAGATAGAAGAACAGCTTCAGCGGCAGTACCGTGGAGCCGAACTTGGCCAGCGGCTGTAGCGAGGGCGGAATCAGCAGCACGTCCGCCGCGTAGATGTATTGCCCCAGCGTTGCCTCGGTCTGCCAGGGGACGATACGGATATTCGGCACGTTCTTCGCCGCCAGCTCCACCGGCCCCTCGCCGTAAGAACCGACGAACAGGAACAGCAGGTCCGGCAGTTGCTTCGCGGCCTCAATGACCAGCTCCAACCCCTTCTTGTGGTTCACGCGGCCCGTATACACCACGGTTTTGCGCTCCACCGGCACGCCGATCTGGCGCTTGGCGTCCTCCAGCGGAATGGGTGCCTGGAAGCGCGCGGGCTCGAAGCCATTATGCACGCAGCGCAGCTTCTCCGCCGGCACGCCGAGCTCGATGTATTTCTGCCGCGTGTATTCCGAGTGGCAGATGCTGCCCAGGAAACGCTGGTGGCAGAACAGCTTGTAGAGCCAGTGCTGCAGCGGCGGGATCTGGTCCGGCCAGGGGCGGTAATGGTCGAACACCACGTGCTGGCCGAACAGGATGGACATCCACGCCACCCAAAGGTTGCGGGTATAGACAAGGTCCGCCGCGCGGAACTCCCGGCGCAGCACGATGGTCAGCCCGCAGAGGAAGTGCCGCAGCGCCGCCGGGGCCAGTGGCGCCCATGCCTGCACGATGGGCATGTCCGCCAGCTCGCTCACGGCCGCGCGCGTGGATTTGTCTGAAACCGGGGCGTGCAGCCAGCAGCCGGAGGTGTAGGGGGCCAGGTATTTTGCGGTTGTTACAAAAACTTCGGCATCGGCCTCGGCGTTGGGCAGAGGGTTTTCAAAGGCGAACAGGATTTTCATAACAGACCATAAAAATACCGGCCGGAGGGGCCGGGTGCGTCGGGAAGCCGGGCGCACGGGGCCGTGCGCGGGTGCGGCAAACTATGCCCATACGGCACGGGGATCAATAGAGCCCGGCGGATGGCGCAATGCTGCACCTTCCGCTACGCAGGGGTGGGATATCACGCGGGGAGGCGTCTTGTACGACCAGACTGGCCGGCCAATGGGTGCGGCAGACACAGGTGAGCGCATATGGGCCATCGCCGCTCTGGTTTTGGCCGTGCTGGTTCTGGCCGTGGGGTGGCCGCTGCTGCTGCGCAGCGGCACGGGCTTGCAGCTCGACTATGACGAGGGTTGGAACGCCGCCCGCGCGCAAAGCGCTGCGCACTGGCTGCCGCTTTATGCCGCGCCGCCAGGGCTGGATATCACCAATTATCCGCCGCTCTCCTTTCACATCATCGGCCTGCTCAGCCGCCTGACCGGCGACGCGACGATGACCGGGCGGTTTCTCTCCCTCGTTGCCCTGGCCGCGCTCGTCCTGCTTGTCCGCGCCATCACCCGGCAATTCACCGCCGCCCGCCATGCCGGCGCCTGTGCCGCGCTGCTCTTTATGCTGTGGATGGCGCTGTGGATGCCGAACCGCATCGGGGTGAACGACCCGCAGCTGCTGGGTATGGTGTTCGAGGTGCTGGGGCTCTATGCCGCCGTTTCTGGTCGCAAGGCCTGGACCTCAGCGCCGCTTTTCGCGCTGGCGCTGTTCACCAAGCATAATCTTGTCGCCATGCCGTTCGGGGTGGGGCTGAGCCTGCTGGTGGACCGGCGCTGGCGGCGGCTGGTGGCTTGGCTGGCGGCGGGGGCGCTGGCCGTTATGGCCTTGTACTTGGCCACGCTGGCGGCTGACGGGCCGTATTTCCTGGTAAATCTGCTGCAACCGCGCGCCTACAAACTGGCCGATGCGCTCAGCCAAAGCAGCACCTATTTGCTGATTTTTTTGCCGTTCATCCTGCTTGCGGGTGTTTGGGTGTACCGCAACCGGCACGATGCGCGGCGCCGCCCGCTGGTGTGGAGTTGGCTTGCCGCGCACGCCCTCGCTATTTTCTTCTCCGGCGGCGACGGCGCCGCGCGCAACATGTTCTTCGAGGCCATTCTCCTCGATGCCGTCATCGCCGTGATCGCCGGCTGCGACTATCTCGCCCGAAACCCGGCGCTCACGCTCGGGCGTGCTTTGTTGCTCTGCCTGTTGCCGATGCTGTTTCCCCTCAGCCAGCTACCTGGGCGCATGGCCTCGGGCATGGCCGAATGGCGGCAGCTGCCACAGGCCCAGACGGCATTCGTCGGCGGCGTGGATCTGCTGCGGGGCGTGCCGGGGCCAGCTTTGTGCGAGAACCTGCTGATGTGCGAGCGGGCCGGCAAGTCATCCGCGTTTGATCCGTATTACATGCTCGATCAGATCAGGCTGGGCAAGATTGAGGCGCAGGACATCACTGTCATGGCGGTGACGCAGCGTTTCGGCGCGGTCGAGATCGGCAGTACGGACGCGCCG
>JAQUAC010000091.1 GCA_028687415.1 Acidocella sp.
GCTCGTCTGCGGGCTGGGGGCCATCGCCAATATCGGCATCGCCAAAGCGCTGTATGCGGAAAACGGGCGCAGCCTGTTCTCCGGCGCCGCCGGCGCGGCGGTGGGCGTGGTGTGGAACTACGCCGTCTCCGCCACGCTGGTCTGGCGCGTGCGCTAATGAGGCTGGCCCTGGCGGCGCTGTTGGCGCTCACCGCGCTGCGCCTCGCCTTGGCCGCCACGCTGCAGCTGGCACCGGACGAAGCCTATTACTTCCTGTGGTCCACACATTTGCAGGCGGGGTATTTCGACCATCCCCCGATGGTGGCGCTGTGGATCAAGGCCGGCACGGCCCTGTGCGGCAACACCGCTCTGGGCGTGCGGCTGCTGGGGCCAATTTCCGCTGCTTTGGGGTCGCTGCTGCTGTGGGATGCGGGCGAACGGCTGCTGCCGGGGCGGCGGGCCGGGCTGGTGGCGGCCATGCTGCTGAACGCGACGCTGATGGTGGGGGCTGGGGCGATCATCATGACGCCTGACACACCGCTTTTGTTCTTTTGGAGCTGCGGGCTGGCGGCGTTGGCGCGGCTGGTGACCTCGGGCAATCCGCGCTGGTGGCTGGCCGTGGGGCTGGCGGCTGGCGGCATGCTGCTCTCCAAATACACCGCCGCCTTGTTCATCGCCGCCACCTTTCTGTGGCTGGTATTCACCCCCGCCATGCGCCCGCAACTGCGCACCCCCTGGCCCTGGGCGGCGATAGCACTGGCTTTGGCGCTATTCGCTCCGGATATCGGCTGGAACGCGGCGCATGGCTGGGCGAGCTACTTCAAGCAGGGCGGGCGGGTGACGCAGTTCGACGCGGCGCGGGCGGCGCAGTTCCTTGTGGAGCTGGTGGTGGGACAGGCGGCCTTGTTCACCCCCTTGGTGCTGGCGCTGGCGGGGGTTGGCCTGTGGCGGCTACGGCGTGAGACCGCCCCCGGCGCGCGGCTGCTGCTTTGGCTTACACTAGTGCCGGCGGCAATGTTTCTGGAACATGTGCTCTCTGACCGCGTGCAGGGGAACTGGGTGGCGATCCTCTACCCCTCCGCCTGCCTGAGCGCGGCGTTGCTGCCGCCGGGGCGCTGGCTGAAACCGGCTTTGGGACTGGGCTTTGGCGTCACCGCGCTGGCCTATATCCAGGCTGTTTCCGCCCCCTTCCCCATTCCGGCGCGCATGGACACCTCCGCCCTGCAACTCTCCGGCTGGCAGGCGCTGGCGCGGGACGCCGCGGCCTCGCACCCCGCCTTTCTCACCACCGACGACTACGCCACCGCCGCCGCCTTGGCCTTCTACGCGCCGAAGGATGTGCCGGTGCTGGGGTTGGGCAAGCGCTGGGGCTATTTCGACTGGCCGCATTCCGGGCAAACCGGGGAGATGGGCATTATGGTGACACGTCATAGCGACGCGGATTGCCCCGAAGAGCTGGGGCGCATCACCCGCAGGCGCGGGGCGGAAGTTATTGCCACCTACCGGCTCTGCCGCATTACCGAACCTAAGCCAGGGGTGGAGTTGCCCCGGCCATGACACCGCGCGCCGTGCATGAGGTGCGGGCGGGCAAGGCGCTTTCCGGGAGAGGTTAGCGCTCCACCACCCGCAGCGGCACGGGGCGGAGCGTGAATATGCTCGTCACGCGGGACAAAAACCCGGTCCAGGTTTTGTCCACCCACACCAGCGGCAGAGCGCAAGCCAAGGTGACCGCCAGGCTGATGCCGGCGGCCATGAGCGCGCTGCTCTGCGGGGTGAGCCAGGCCAGCCCCGAGAGGAACGACCTGGCGCCGACGGAAAGCATGACCGGCCCGTGCAGCAGATAGATGGGGAAAGAGAGCAGCCCCAGCCACACCGCCCAGCTTTTGGAGAACGCGCGCCGCAGCCAGGGATTGCCGAGCAGCAGCACGATGGTAAGGGCGGCCCCGGCATCCCACACGAAATGCCCGGTATCGCCCGGCGGCAGCAGAGTTTTCAACAATGCGTGAATGCGCAGGTTCTGCTCGTAGGTGAAGCTGAACAGATAAACCGCTAGCCCGCCCAGCGGCAGCGCCCAGCGATTGGAGATGTCCGGCAGCCGGTCCTCAGCAAAGAGCATGGCCAGCACGGTGCCGACCAGGAAATCCGCGAAATAGGTCTGAGGGTATTGCGTGCCGGAGAGGTAGAACCCCAGCCCCACCAGTGCCAGACGCAGCCCCCAATTGCGGATGGCGAACAGCACCGGGGCGGCGAGAAAGATGGCGAAGGAGCCAAACAGCTCGATGCGCATGGTCCAGAGCGGGGAGTCGAAATCCACCTCGCCACGCGTAAACACGTTCACCAGCCCCTCGCGCAACGCTCCCCACCAAGTGAGGTGTTCAGGCTCAATGGGGGCATTGCCGTGCGAGGCCATCCAACCGGCGCCGATGATGTCCGCCGCCGCCTTGTAGTCGTGCCCGGACCAGCGGATGAGCACGAAGGCGATGAGACTGGCGATACAGGTAAGCCCCGCCAGACGCGGCCAGCGCTTGAGAATGGCCACCAGCACACGGGAGAGCCGCCTGTCCCGCGCGAAGGGCAGGCTGAGAATGAAGCCCGACAGCACGAAAAACACCGCCACCGCCGCGCCGCCATTCAACAGGCCGAGGATGAATTGCAGCAGCGTGTCCAGCCTGCCGTACCCGTGCGGCACTACGCCGACGCCCTTGGGCGTGAAGCCGAGCACCAGATGGTACAGCACCACCACCGCCGCCGCGATGCCGCGTAAACCCTCAAGAGGGACGAGTTTCCGGCCAGACTGCGCCATGAGGCTAGACCTTGAACCGCGCATGGCGCGATTCAAGGTTCCACAATGTTACCAGTGTGTCAGGCGGCGCGCTTGGCCACTTCCTCCGGCGCCATCAGCACCAGAGCCTCGTAATCAGCCAGCAGCGTCTCGGTGACGCTGCTCGGGGCGTAGTGCAGATCCGGGCCGATCTGGCGCACCGGAGTGATTTCCGCCGCCGTGCCGGTGAGGAATGCCTCACCGAAGCTGGCCATCTCCTCGGGCTTGATGTGGCGCTCGATAACCTCAATGCCCCGGGCCTTGGCCAGGGAGATCACGGTTTTGCGGGTGATGCCGTCCAGGAAGCAATCCGGGATGGGGGTGTGCAGCTTGCCGTCCTTGACGAAGAAGAGGTTCGCCCCGGTGGCTTCGGCCACGAGGCCGTCCCAGGTGTACATCAGCGCGTCGTTATAGCCCTCGGCCTCGGCCTTATGCTTGGAGAGCGTGCCGATCATGTACAGCCCGGCGGCCTTGGAGGCGGTGGGGGCGGTCTGCGGGTGCGGGCGGCGCCAGTCGGCGATGCCGAGGCGCACGCCCTTCAGCCGGTCCGCGCCGAACAGGTTCGGCCATTCCCAGCAGGCGACCATCAGGTGGATTTTGGTGTTCTGGGCGGAAACGGAGAGCTGCTCGGTGCCGCGCCAAGCCAGCGGGCGCAGATAGGCGTCCGTGAGGTTGTTGGCTTTCAGCACGTCCTCGCAGGCCTGGTTGATCTGCGCGGCGGTGAAGGGGATGTCAAAGCCCAGGATCTGCCCGGAGGCGATCAGCCGGTCTGTATGCGCATCGCGCTTGAAGATGTTGCCGCCATAGGCGCGCACACCCTCGAATACCGCGGAAGCGTAGTGCAGCCCGTGGCTAAGCACGTGCAACTTCGCTTCACGCCAGGGGATCAGCTTGCCGTCCCACCAGATGAAACCATCACGATCGTCGAAAGGGATAAGCGCCATAGTCAAAACACTCCGGTTGCGCTAGCTTGATATGACAAAATAACGTTTAACATAAGTCAGTCATACTGCCATGCTGCGCGTGAAAAACCTCTGAAGATTGCGAAGCTGCCATGCAAGACCTCACGACTCAACCATTCTCTGGCCTGAAGCGGGAAACCCAGCCCGGCTCGCCGCACGCCGCCCCCGGCGTGGGGCTGCTGTTTTTGCGCGAGGAAGAGCTTCGAACGGCCCAGGACATGGTCTTTTTCGCCCTGCGCGATATGACCGAGGCGCCTGACGCCATCCTCGCGGAACTGGATTTCGGCCGCGCGCATCACCGCACCCTGCACTGGATCGCACGGCGGCCGGGGCTGAAAGTGGGCGAGCTGCTGGGCATTCTCGGCATCACCAAGCAGAGCCTGACGCGCGTGCTGGGGCCGCTGATCCGCCAGGGCTATGTGGCGCAGGTGCCCGGCCAGCAGGACCGGCGGCAACGCCTGCTCACCCTCACGGAAAAAGGCGCGGCGCTGGAGCGCAAGCTGTTCGAGGCACAGCGCGAGCGGCTCGTGGCCGCATACCGCGAGGCTGGCGGCCCGGCGGTGGACGGGTTCAAGCGCGTGCTGCGCGGGCTGATGCGCCAGCAGGGCCGGGACTATATCGACTCCCTGGAGGCGCATCGCGCTGGCCGGGGGCCGCGCGGCGGCACCTGAAAGCAATTTCATGAGCGGCGACCTTCCGCACATTCTGCTGGTGGATGACGATTCGCGGCTCTGCGCCCTGGCCGGGCGCTTTTTGACCGAGCAGGGCTTCCGCGTGACGCAGGCGGCCTCCGCCGCCGCCGCGCGCGACCATCTGCGCTTCATGGATTTCGACCTGATGGTGCTGGATGTGATGATGCCAGGCGAAAGCGGGCTGGAATTCACCGGCGATTTGCGCGCCGAGCGGGCGCCCTCCATGCCTATTCTGCTGCTCACCGCGCGGGACACGCCGGAGGATATCATCGCCGGGTTCGAGGCCGGGGCGGATGATTATCTCGGCAAACCGTTCGACCCCCGCGTGCTGGTGGCGCGCATCCGCGCCATGCTGCGCCGCGCCCAGCCGCCCGCCGCCGCCACCGCACCGCTGCAACTGGGCAGCGCGGTGTTCGATGCCGGCCGGGGCGAACTCGCCACCCCCACGGCGCGCGTGCGTCTCACCGGGGCGGAACTCTCTTTGCTGATGGCGCTGGCGGCGAGGCCGCATGAAATCCTCTCGCGCGAGGCGCTGGCCGGAGTGCTGGGGCTGGATGACGTGAATGAACGCGCCATCGACGTGCAAGTAACGCGCCTGCGCCGCAAGATAGAGCCGGACCCGCGCGAGCCGCGCTTTCTGCACACGGTGCGCGGCAAGGGCTACACGCTCAAGCCGGGGCCATGAATTTCGGCGCCCGCGGAGTCTCGGCGGAACGCGTGTTGCGCAAGATGCTGCCGCGTGGGCTATTCGGGCGCTCGCTGCTTATCGTGCTGCTGCCGCTGGTGCTGTTGCAGGCGGTAGCGCTGGTGCTGTTCTACGGTGGCCATCTCAATGAGCTGTCCCGCCGCTTGGCCGGGGGGGTGGCCGGCGAGGCGGGGTTCATGATCGATGAGATCGACCGCGCCCCTGACACACGCGGCCTGATCATTCAGGAGACGGATAAGCACTTCCAGTTTGGCACAGTGTTCCTGAAAGGCGAGGTGCTGCGGCATTTGCCGCCGCCGGACGCACCGGGCCCGGTGGATACCGACCTCGCCCGCGCGTTGGCCGTGGACCTGCACCGGCCCTTTAACGTGGCCTGGAACGCCAATCCCGGCATTATCGTCATCAACGTGCAGATGCCCGACGGCGTGCTGCGCATCGAGGTGCCGCGCAAACGCCTGTATATCGGCACGTTCTATCTGTTCCTGGTCTGGCTCATCGGCAGTTCGCTGCTGTTGTTTGGCCTCGCGGCGCTGTTTCTGCGCACCCAGGTACGGGGCATACGCCGCTTGGCCGCCGCCGCCGAGGCGTTCGGCATGGGGCGGGATAGCGGGCCCATCCGCCCGGAAGGCGCGATAGAGGTGCGCCGCGCCGCCACCGCCTTCAACCGCATGCAGGAGCGGGTGCGCCGCTTCCTCGCCCAGCGCACCACCATGCTGGCGGGGGTAAGCCATGATCTGCGCACGCCGCTCACACGGCTGCGCCTGGCACTGGCCATGCTGCCGCAAATCCCCGAGGGTGAGCTGGCGGACATGAATAGCGACATTGAGGAAATGGAGCGGCTGATCGGCATCTATCTCAACTTCGCGCGCGGCGAGGGCGGGGAGCAGCCCGCCCCCACCGAGATGCTTCCCCTGCTGGAGGATCTTTGCGTCGCAGCCCGCCGCGCCGGGGCCAGCATCAGCCTCACCGCCGAGCACCAGCTCACCGCCACGCTGCGGGCCGAGGCCATGCGCCGGGCCTTGACCAACCTTATTGACAACGCCCGCCGCCACGGCACGCATATCTGGCTCAGCGCCCACCGCACCGCCGAAACCACGGTGCAAATCATCATCGACGATGACGGCCCCGGCATCCCCTCCGCAAAGCGCGAAACCCTGCTGAAACCCTTCGAAAGCAACGACCCCGGCGGCACCGGACTCGGCCTCGCCATCGCCCAGGATATCATCGGCGCCCATGGCGGTTCCATCCGCCTGCTCGACCGCCCCAGCGGCGGCCTGCGCGTCGCCATCGAGCTGCCTGCATAGGGCGCAGCGTTCTCCTGCCTTGCTGGGCAACACGCCCATTCCGGTGTTCATATGCCTTAATGGCGGGACGTTCGGAGGGGTGATGGTCGAGACGGGGCGGCGTGCGTTGTTGGTGGGGGCTGGGGCAGCTGTGCTGGCGGGCGCGCCCGCCCTGGCCGACGCCGGGCCGGTGGTGAAGCTGCGGCTGCTGGATACCTCGGATTTACACACGTTTGACGAGGATTACGATTATTTCCGCGACCAGCGGGATGAGAGCGTGGGGCTGACGAAGATCGCCACGCTGGTGCGCACCGCGCAGGCGGGGGCCAGGAATTCCATGCTGTTTGATAATGGCGACATTATCCAAGGCAATCCGCTGGCGGATTATGTGGCGCTACCGGGCAATTTTCCGGGCGACGGTGTGCACCCCACCATCCGCGCCATGAACGCCATGAACTATGACGCCGCGACGCTGGGCAACCATGAGTTCAATTACGGGCTACCGTTTCTGGAAGCGGCGATGAAAGGGGCGAAGTTTCCCTTCTGCTCAGCGAATTTCCTCTCCGAGGACGGCACGCCCTATCTGCCGCCGACTCTGATTCTGGAGCGGGTGTTCGTGGCTGAGGATGGCAGCACGCATGCACTGAAAATCGGCGTTATCGGGTTTCTGCCGCCGCAGATTGTGAACTGGGACAGGGAGCATCTGGCTGGCCGGGTACGAACAATGGACATTGTGGACGCGGCGCAGGCGCATGTGCCCGGTTTAAGGCCGCAGGTGGATTTGCTGGTGGCGCTGAGCCATTCCGGCATTTCCGCCGCGCCGCGCCGGGGGGGCGAAGAAAATGCCTCACTCTATTTGGCCGAGGTGCCGGGCATAGATGTGATTTTCACCGGGCATTCACACCGCGTGTTTCCGGGGCCGGATTATCAGGGGCTGGACGGGGTGGACGCCACGCTGGGCACGCTGAACGGGGTACCCGCCGTGATGCCGGGGTTCTGGGGCAGCGAGCTGGGGCAGATAGACCTGATGCTGACGAGGCAAGGCGGTAAATGGGTGGTGGCGGATTTCGCCGTGACGACCATGCCCATCGCCGAGCGGGAGGACCGGGAGGTGACCTCGCTGGCCGCCAACAACCCGGCGGTGGATGCCGCCGTGGCGCCAGAGCATGCCAAGACGCTGGCCTGGATACGCGAGCCGATCGGGCATCTGGCGCAGCCGGTGAATTCCTATGCGGCGCTTATCGGCACAGATTCGTCCCTGGCCTTGGTGAACGCCGCTCAGATTTGGTACGCCACGCCGTTATTGCCGCCTAAGGTGCATGGCCTGCCGGTGCTCTCCGCCGCGGCGCCGTTCAAGGAGGGCTACCAATCCCCCGATAATTACGTGGACCTTGATTCCGGGACCATCGCCATAAAGGACGTGGCGGACCTTTATATGTACCCCAACACCGTGGCGGCGCTGCTGGTGAATGGGGCCATGTTGCGGGACTGGCTTGAACGCTCGGCCAGTATTTTCAACCGCATAGACCCGGACGACCCGGCGCCGCAGCAGCTGCTCAACCCGCATGTGCCGTCTTATACGTTCGACGTGATCGCGGGGATCACCTACCGGATCGACATCACCCAGCCCGCGCGGTTCGGCGCGCATGGCCGCAGGAATGAGCGCGCGCACCGAATCATGGACCTCTGTTATCAGGGGGTGGCGGTGACGGATGATCAGGCCTTCATCGTCGTCACCAATAATTACCGG
>JAQUAC010000092.1 GCA_028687415.1 Acidocella sp.
TGGATCGCCTCCACGCATCTGGCGCACGCACCGGCCTTCATCAAGGGCATGATCAATCTGCGCGGCGCGGTGTTGGTGGTTATCGACCTCGCGCAACGTCTCGGCCTGCCGCCGCAGGAGCCGAATGCCGCTTCCGTGGTCGTGGTGGTGGAAAGCGGTGACAAGGTGGCGGGATTGCTGGTGGACGCGGTGTGCGACATCATCACCGTGACCGACGACATGCGCCAGCCGACCCCGGAAACCGGCACCGGTGCCCCGAAGGAATTCATCGAGGGCTTAATCATGATAGATAGCCGCATCATCAGCATCGTCTCCATTCCGGCGCTGATGCCCGATGACACGGTTCAATCCATGGCGGAACAGTCTGAGCTTATTCCGGGATAATTTCGCCTGAGCCGCCAAGCTCGGCAGGGAAATCCTTCAGCTTCGGCAGCCCGTCCTTCATAGGCAGCACGGTCTCGGCATAGTTCACATGCACGGCGGGCTTGAACGGCAGCTCCGGCAGCGTGGCGGCGAATACGTCCACAAGCCCGAAGCCAGGATGCACGGTCATCAAATGACCGCCGCATTTACGGCAGAACTGCCGCTGGCTTGCTGGGGTTTTCGCGTAGATCGCCAGCTCGGCCTCGCCGCTGGTCACACGCACGGCGCTGGGCTGCCAGAGGGTAAAGGCATTCACCGGCCCGGCGGACCAGGAGCGGCAGGAGCGGCAATGGCAATAGCCCATCGCCTCCGGCTTGCCGCTTGCCTCCAGCGTCACAGCGCCGCAGAAGCACGCCCCCTTGTAAATCTGGCTCATTGGATCCTCCTTATTTGTGGTTTATCCGGGCAGCATGGCGTGCCCCGAAAAATGGTCAAACCCTGTGTCATTCTGTGACACGCCAAAAAAAACGGCACCCGAAGGCACCGTTTTCGTTGTGGCAGAGAGCTGGATCAGTCCGCCGCCAGCGCCATCTGCTTGCGCGCCAGGGACTGGCTGACATAGCCTTCCACGGCCTCGGCCACCTTGTCCGCATGGTTAGCGAACACGTGGTCCGCGCCCTCAAACACGCGGTAATCGATGGCCACGCCCTTCTGCAGGTTGAGCTTATCCACCAGCTTGCGCACGGAGTTCTCCGGCACCAGCTCGTCGGCATCGCCATGGATCATCAGCCCGCCGCAGGGGCAGGGGGCCAGGAACCCGAAATCATAATGCGCGGCGGGCGGAGCCACGGAGACCCAGCCCGAGACTTCCGGACGGCGCATGAGCAACTGCATGCCCACGAACGCGCCGAAGGAATAACCGGCGATCCACAGCCCACCATGGCCAGGGTTGAGCGCCTGCATCCAGTCCAGCGCCGCCGCGGCATCGTTGATCTCCCCCATGCCGCCGTCGAACTTGCTCTGGCTGCGGCCCACGCCCCGGAAGTTGAAGCGCATGACGGAAAAGCCAAGGCGCTGAAACACCTGGTACATCGAATAGGTGATGCGGTTATTCATGGTCCCGCCGTGCAGCGGGTGCGGATGTAGTACCAGGGCCAGCGGCGCACCGCGCTCCTTGGCGTGGTGGTAGCGTCCTTCAAGGCGGCCCTCAGGGCCGGCGAACATCACTTCAGGCATTCTATAACTCGTCTTTCATCAATACCGTGTAGTAGAATTTAGCTACGGGAGGGTTTACCGTAGCCCCCTTATGGGGCAGATCGTCCGTGGCACCCGGCTTCGGGCTGAAACGCCGGCCCGTGCCTGATCTTGGCCTTAGATGGTGCTTCCCCTTTCAAATTGAACCCCGGTTCGGTTCAGCGTGAAAGGACCGCACTCTAAGTCATCCGAAAGTTGACCAGCGTAGTCCGGATAACTAAATGCTCCTCAGGCTTGGGTGACATTACGGACGGTTTAACATTGGGTTTCCCCTCAGGTCTGCTAATATAAACTGCTTCTGGCCTGTTTAGCCACGGAAATTCGCATGTCCCTTATGTTTTTAGCAGAGACGGTTCGGGCCTACCGGGATCGCGACCCCGCTGCGCGGTCGAATTTGGAGGTAGTTCTGTGCTACCCTGGCCTGCATGCTGTGGGGATTCACACAATTTCCAG
Organism: Acidocella sp.; assembly: GCA_028687415.1. Taxonomy (GTDB): domain Bacteria; phylum Pseudomonadota; class Alphaproteobacteria; order Acetobacterales; family Acetobacteraceae; genus Acidocella. The sequence goes on from JAQUAC010000092.1 coordinate 2,071, forward strand.
CTTCTTCTGGCGGCACGGCTTCTACACGCTGGGGCGCTTTGCCTCGCATATTGGTCGCTTCCTCACGGGCATCGAGATCCACCCCGGCGCCAAGCTCGGGCGGCGTTTCATCATCGATCACGGGCTGGGCGTCGTCATCGGCGAGACCGCCGAGATTGGTGATGACGTCTATATTTATCATCAGGTTACGCTGGGTGGCACTAGCCTGAGTCACGGCAAGCGGCACCCCACCATCGGCAATAACGTCATCATCGGCGCCGGCGCGAAAGTGCTAGGCGCGATCACGGTGGGCGACAATGCCCGCGTCGGCGCCAACGCCGTGGTGGTGGCGGCGGTGCCGGCGGGCACCACGGTGGTCGGCATCCCCGCCCGCGCGGTGGAGCGCACGGAGCGCAAGCCCCGTTTCGACGCCTACGGCACCCCCTGCGACCCGTGCCTGGACCCGCTGCTGCACGAGGTGGAACTGCTGCGCACCGAGCTGACGGAGCTGGAACACCGCCTCGCCAGGCTGCCACAGAACCACGATAGCTGACGCCATGATCTATCTTGACGCCAACGCCACCGAGCCCCTGCGGCCGGAGGCACGCGAGGCAGCCCTGGCGGCTATGGACACGTTGGGTAACCCATCCTCCATCCACGCCCCCGGCCGCGCCGCCCGCAAGATACTTGAAGAAGCCCGCGAGACGGTGGCCCGTGCCTGCGCCGCCCGCCCGGCGGATGTCATCTTCACCTCCGGCGCCACCGAGGCGAACGCCCTCGCCATCCATGCGCTGGGGGACGGGCGCAAGCTGCTCATAGGCGCCACCGAGCACGATTCCATCCGCGCCGCGGCACCCGAGGCGGATATCATCCCCGTCCAGGCCAACGGCACCGCCGATCTCGCCGCCCTGGAAGCCCTGCTGAAGGCACACCCAAACGCCCTGGTCTGCCTGATGGCGGCGAATAACGAGACCGGGGTGTTGCATGGCATCGAGGCCATAGGCGCACTCTGCGCCGCGCATGGGGCGCTGCTGCATGTCGATGCCGTGCAGGCCATAGGCCGCTGCAATCAGGATTGGCTGGCCCTGGGCGCCGCCAGCTTCGCCATTTCCGGCCACAAATTCGGCGGGCCGATGGGGGCCGGGGCGCTCATCCTGCGCCGAGGGCTGGAGATCAAGCCGCTTACTCGCGGCGGCGGGCAGGAGCAGGGCAGGCGCGGCGGCACCCCGCCTTTGCCGGCCATCGCCGGGCTGGCGGCGGCTATCGGCAAGCCTTACCCCGCCGCGCAGATCGCCGTGCTGCGGGACGAGATCGAGGCGTTCTGCATCGCCCAGGGCGCCGTTGCGCTGGGGGCGGGGGTGCCGCGCCTGCCCAACACCACCAGCCTCGCTCTACCCGGCATCCGCGCGGAGACGCAGCTCATCGCGTTGGACATGGCCGGATTGGCCGTCTCCGCCGGGTCCGCCTGCGCCTCCGGCAAGCTCGCCCCCAGCCATGTGCTGGAGGCCATGGGTCATGCCGCGCTGGCTGGGCAAGCCATCCGTGTCTCCCTGCCTTGGAGCGCCACCTCCGCCGCTGTGGAGAAATTTTGCGCCGCCTACGCCGCCATGGCCAAACGCGCCTTGCGCGCGGCCGCCGCTTTGGCTTAGCACGGCCTCACTTATTTATAGGGTTCAGACATGCCTAAAATGACTTTCATCGAACGCAACGGCCAGCCTCGCGAGGTTGAGGCCCCTCTCGGCCTCTCCGTGCTTGAGGTTGCTCACAAGCATGGCGTGGATATTGAAGGCGCATGCGAGGGTTCGCTGGCCTGCTCCACCTGCCATGTCATCGTGGCGCCGGAGTGGTTCGACAAGCTGAAATCCCCCTCCGAGGACGAGGAAGACATGCTGGACGTTGCCTTCGGCCTGGAGAAAACCTCCCGCCTCGGCTGCCAGATCGTCATCACCGAAGCACTGGATGGTCTCACCGTTCGTCTGCCCGCCAGCAAGAAGGCGGGATGAAAATCGTCGTCGCCATGTCCGGCGGTGTCAACAGCTCGGTGGTTGCCGGGCTGATGGCGCGCGAGGGGCATGAGGTCATCGGCGTGACGCTGCAGCTCTACGACCACGGCGCCGCCGTGGGCCGTAAGGGCGCCTGCTGCGCCGGGCAGGACATCCATGATGCCAAGCGCGTGGCCGACCGGCTAGGCATCGCGCATTACGTCGTGGATTCCGAAGCCCGGTTTAAGCAGAGCGTCATCTCCGCCTTTGCCGATTCCTACGCCCACGGCCAGACTCCGGTGCCCTGCATCGCCTGCAACCAGCACCTGAAATTCGGGGATCTGCTGGAGATGGCGCGCGACCTGGGGGCCGACGCCCTGGCCACGGGACATTACGTCCAGCGCTTTGAAGGCCCGAACGGCGCCGAAATGCACAAGGCCGTGGACGAATCGCGTGACCAGAGCTGGTTCCTCTTCGCCACCACCCGTGCACAGTTGGAATATTGCCGCTTCCCGCTCGGCGGCTTCGCCAGCAAGGCGGAAGTCCGCGCCGTGGCGGTGGAAATGGGCCTCGCCGTGGCCGAGAAGGCCGACAGCCAGGACATCTGCTTCGTCCCCGCGGGCACTTACGCCGATGTGGTGGAAAAATACCGCCCGGACGCCCTCGCCCCCGGCGAGATTGTGAGCGAGGACGGCGCGGTGCTCGGGGCGCATCAGGGCATAGCCCGCTACACGCTGGGCCAAGCCAAGCGGCTGCCCAACGAGGCCGCGCACATGGTCGTCAAGCGTATCGAACCCGGCACGCGGCGCATCATCGTCGGCCCGCGCGGGGTGCAGAGCACCACGGTGAAGCTGCGCGACGTGAACTGGCTGGTGGAGCCTGGCGAGATGCGGGCGGACGTGAAGCTGCGTGCCAGGGACACGCTGCACAAGGGGCTGATTATGCCGCAGGGCAGCGGTGCCACGCTGTTGCTGGACGAGCCAGCTTTGGCCGCCCCCGGCCAGGCGGCGGTGTTTTACGATGGCTCGCGCATTCTTGGCGGCGGTTTCATCGTCTAAACTGACAACAAGATTTGTTGCGCCATTAACGGCTTTCTGTACAATCTAAGGTAACAAGCCGGTTGAGTATGGCCGCGCGTTGTGTGGTTCACTGGTTACACGGCGGGAATGGAAATGGCGACTTACAGCATAGCCTCCGGATACACGCTGACGTTATCGTCATCGCCGCCGAGCGGAACGAATATCGAGTTCCTGAACAATAACGGGGCTGATGGCGGGCTCATCCTGCAGCCGAACGCCTTCAACGTCGTCACCACCACGGTGGACGGCACGCTTTCAACCAGCGCCTATCTGGACGCTGGTGGGCAGATCCTGAACTTCCAGCCCAGCTATAACTACCAGACGGGCAATACCGGCGACCATATCACCATCGTGCATGTGGCGACCTTGTTCTCCTCGCTCGATGTCTTTCCCAGCGCCGCCTCCTACAACGCTGATTTCACTAACAAGGTCACCAACGGCGCCGGGCTGCAGCAATTCTACATCCTGCCCGACGGCACGGTCGAAAACCTTGTTGGTGACCTGGTGACGTTCAGCGCCCCGGAAATCCAGATCATCAACGAGATCGAGCAAGCGGTGTTCGGCACTGCCGCGCAGGCGGCCGGGGCCACAATCGACCTTACCTTCATCGATCAGCTAAGCCCCAACAGCAACACCATATTCGCCGACGCCGTGCTCAGCGTGACGAACGTCACCATCAATCCCTGCTTTGCCGCCGGCACGCGCATCCTCACCCCGCACGGAGAGCTGAAGGTGGAAAGCCTCGCCATTGGCGATCATCTGATCACGCGCGACGGCGAGGAACTGCCGATCATCTGGATCGGCCGTCGCGAGGTGAACATCGCGGCCCAGCTAAGGCCCGAGACCGTCCGCCCCGTCATCATCGAGGCCGATGCCTTGGCCGACGGCATGCCCGCGCGCAACCTCATCGTCTCGCCGGACCATGCGCTGTATCTGGATGGCGTGCTGGTCCCGGCGAAAGACCTGATTAACTGGACGACCATCCGCCAAGATCAAAATGCCGCCAGCGTGACCTATTACCATCTGGAGCTGCCGCGCCATGCGGTCATCTTCGCGGAGGGCACCCCGGCGGAATCCTTTCTGGACACTGGCCATCGCGGGGTGTTCGACAATGCGGATGAAGCCGTTATCGCGCTTCCCGCCGGCATGCAGGAGCAGCGCGAGGCTGAAAGCTGCGCCCCGCTCTGTACCTCAGGCCCGGCGCTGGAGGCCATCCGCCAGCGCATCGCCAGCCGTCAGGTGGGTATCAGGCTTTCCGCCTCTTAGCTGGGTGACAAAACCCCATCCGCCAGAGTCACGTGCCGCCCGCCAGTGACGGTGGTCTCGTGGTGGCTGATGGAGACGATGGTCGTGCCGGGCAGGGCGGTGCGCAGCGTCTCTTGCGCCTGGGCGGCCAGCGCCGGGTCCAGGGCGGAGGTGGCTTCATCTAGGAACAGCCAGTCCGGCTTGGCGATAAGCGCCCGTGCCAGTGCCAGGCGCTGCTGCTCGCCGCCGGAGAGGATCTGCCCCCAATTCGCGATCTCGCCCAGGCGCGGCACCAGATGCCCCAGCCCGAACGCATTCAGTGCCGCGATGGCATCCGCATCCGTCACGTCGGCCTCCATTGCCGGGTAGACGACGCTGCGCTTGAGGTTGCCATTCGGGAAATATGGGCGCTGGGGGAGGAACAGCACGCTGCCTCTGGGGGGGGTGATGCTGCCGGTGCCAAACGGCCAGATACCAGCGATGGCGCGGAACAGCGTGGACTTGCCCGAGCCCGAAGGGCCGGTAACAATAACCGTCTCACCGGGCGGCAGTGTTAGCGAGGCATGATCCAGCAGCTTGCGGCCGTCCGGTAGAGTCAGGGTGAGATTGTCCAGCACCAGCGCCGCAGCGGGGTTTTGGCGCTGTGGTCCGCTGGCGGAAGCGGCGCGCGCGGCCTCCATCGCCTCCCGGAAGCCATGAAGACGCGAGACGGTCGCCCGCCATGTCACCAAATTCTGGTAGGAGGTGATGAACCACGAGAACGCCCCCTGCACCTGCCCGAACACCATGGGGATCTGCGACAGCCCGCCGAGGCCGATCTGCTTGGCGAAGTAGCGCGGCAGGATAACAACCAGCGGGAAGATATTAGCGATCTGCGCGAAGCCGATGGTGAAGAAGTTCAGCGCCTTGGTCCGGCGCATGATCGCCCACCAGTTCTCCCGCACGGCGCGGAAGTGCTCGGTGAGCGTGACCTGCTCATCCCCCTCGCCGCGGTAGAGCGCGATGGCCTCCGGGTTGTCGCGGATGCGGATCAGCCCGTAGCGGAAATCCGCCTCCACACGTTGCTGGTTGAAACTGAGCGGGACCAGCTTGCGGCCAATGAAATGCGTGAACACCGTGCCCACCAGCGAGTACAGCAGCGCCACCCAGAGCATGTAACCAGGAATGGTAATGCCGAAGAGGGTGATGGAGCCGGAGATGACATAAAGAACGGAGACGAAGCTGACCAGCGTGACGACGTTTGAGATGAAATCCAGCCCCAGGCTCAGGCTGTTGGCGGTGAAGTCGCGCAGATCGTCAGAAATGCGCTGGTCCGGATTGTCCACCACGGCGCTGGCGGTGTGGCTCAGGCTGATATTGTAATAGGCGCGGTCAGTCAGCCAGTTTTCGATGTAATGCGTGGTCAGCCATTGCCGCCATTTAATTTGCAGCATCTGGTTCAGGTAGAGCGCATAGACCGCCACGACGATGTAGATCAGCACGATCTCCGCGAATCCAGGCATCTGTTTGGCGCCGTGAATGGTGGTGAGCGGGTAGATCAGCAGGTGCCAGACGGTATGTGCGTCATACGCCTGGATGGCGTTGAAGAAATCGTTGTTCCAATAGGTCAGGGTAAGGTTCAGGCCGACCAGCAGCAGGTTGAGCGAGATAATGGCGACGAGCAAGCCAATGGCCGGCCAGCGCTCCTCAGAGAGGAAATACGGCTTGGCAAGGCTCCAGGCTTCGCTCAGCCCGGTCGCGAAATTGCTGATAGACCGGCGCATGAGTTACTCCCCTTGCGGTAGGCGCAGGCGGAGGACGCCGTG
>JAQUAC010000001.1 GCA_028687415.1 Acidocella sp.
GTATCCGCGTTGCGCAGGATGTCGGCGGCGTTGCCCTGCTGATCGATGCCAAAAACGACCGGGCCGCCATCTGGTATGAATCCTATGGCGCGCTTCGTCTGGAAGACGCGCCGCTATCGCTCGTTCTGCCGCTCGCGGTTGCCGCCGATGCGCTTGGGCGGGGGAGATAAGACGGCTGCGGCCTGGAGGGGAGTTTCGGGCGTATCTTTTGCAAGCCGTAACCCATTGGTCCGGCTAGGCTTCGCGGGGCTTCCAGAAGTCATAATTTATGCAATAATGTAAAGAGGTAATCGTGCTATTTCCCCGCTCATTGCTCGCCCCCCTCACCCCGCTAGCGAAGAGCAGAGCCACAAGGTATTGTGAGGTATCGATGACAGCTGCATCTCGCTATAAAGCCGCACGACCCTCAAAGGTGAGTAAATGAGTGAATCCGAGTTCGACGCGTTTGTGCGGCAACAACAGACCGACGCTGAAAAGGTTGCCGACTTTGACCCAAAGCGGCAGCTTCAAGAATGGTATGATTATCTCGATCTGCTATACAAAAAGATTGCTTCTTTCATGGAGCGGTACGTCAGCGCTAACACGGCTTCTATCGCGTATGACGACATAACTTTGACCGAAGATTTTTCGGGCAACTATCCCATTCGCCGAATGGTATTAAATATTGGTCGATCAACAATCACATTTACGCCTATAGGCACGATGCTCATAGGGTCGAAGGGCCGCGTCGATGTTCAGGGACCCCGTGGGGGTGCGCGGCTCATTCTAATAAACAAGAAGGTGACTCATGCCCACCAGCTTATTACCGTCCGGGTATCTCGCCCCGGAGACCCGCCACCAGCTTTGCCCACAGCCGAAGATATAAAAACAATCGAGTGGGAGTGGAAAATCATCACGCCGCCGCCTGAGATGGGATTTATTGACCTAACCGAAGACGCTTTTTTCAACATGATTTTGACAGTTGCCAACTCATAATCCAATGAGTCTCATAACTTACGGTGCTGAATCACTAGCCGATATTGCGAACTACCAGTTAGATGCGGAAAGGTCTCTCCGGCTATATTTCTCTCAGGACAATCCCAACTTTACGGCAATTTTTGCTGGCTATCGGACGTCCGACGTTGAGGCATTGTTGGCGGATATGCTCAGTGAAACCGATATGCGTTCCGGGCTTATCCTCATGGCCCGGATCGAAGCCGCTTTCCGCGTTGATTACAAAGAACGCTCGAAAAAAAAAGACGCCGATGCACTTTCGGTAGAACTTCGAAAGCTATGGAAGAGAAAAGGACGACATGTACGGCTAGAAGATGAAATTTGGAATGTATGGCGCGATATAGACCCGCCGACAAAGCAGATTATCGGTCAGTTGCGAAGCGTGTTTAAATTTAGACATTGGCTTGCCCACGGGCGATACTGGAACATCGGCAATAAGTATGATTTCCAAACTCTCTACCTTCTTGCAGACGCTGTGCTATCAGATTTTCCACTTTATGAATGAAACGAATTAGCAGAGCGAAGGCCACGGTTTAAGGAAAACACCCTTCTGGTCTAAATATATATTTGCCCTACAAGTCAATTTCAGCATCAGGGTCGCCGGCCGCTAGTGCGCTCATGTACGCGAGGCATAAGTCGCGGGAACGGTAGCGCCCATAGGTGGCGGTTTCTTCGCGCTCGACGATGGGGAATGCCGAATAGATATAGCGCACGTCATCACGCTCGGTGATGCCGTAGAGGTGGAAATATATGGCATCCAGTTTGGCGCGGAGTTTTAACCGCCGGTCTTCATCCCAGGGGAAAGGCGGTTTTATGTTGCCGGATTTATCGACATACCCCATGTCACGGGCAAAGGGGGCCATGTCATGCGCCGTGTAAGTCAATTCCAGAACTGCGTCGCGGATCATGGTTCCGGCGTTTTTTTTGCCGAAGTGGGTGGCCTCATAACGGTCGATCGGCACGACGGGGAGTTGCTCCACGATATACCAGTTTAGATGGGTGCTTTGCGCTTTTTGACGAGCCACATAATCAAAGATGATTGCCCCTAGATTCGCCAAAAATATCGACGCCTTTTGGCTGTATAATTCTGAACCATCCGATTGTATGAGTGGTGCAGTGTTCCCAAGACCAACTTTAGGCACCGCGCAGGCAATCATTGTTCTTGCATCTGTCGCTCTAGCAATATCTCGAAATGCTATCGACCATTCCAGTCCACCCGGAAGTTTTACCTCGGCCAGTGGCACCCAATATTGAGGAGTCGGAACAAAACTTGGGTCGGCCTTTTGTTTGGCTGTCACGTCGCCGCTCAAAGCCGTATTATGGAGGTTTGCTGCATTCACCTCAACCGATGCCGCACGGTGGTCAAATTGGTGTATCATCCGGCCAACATACAGCGGCACCCAGTCCCCCGCCTTGCTGCGGAACCGATTGCCGCCGGTGGGGTAAGCACCTTCCTTTTCCTCCAGCTCATGGCGGGTGCGGAACAGGTTGGAGTCATTGGTCATGTGAAACATGGTGGCGTATTTCACCGGCCAGGCTTTCACCTCCGTGCCGGATGAATCATCCACCAACACCGGCAGGCGGCTGTAAATCGCCGTGGTCAGCGCCGCATCCCGCCTGGTACGGAATATCGGCGCGGTGCCGGTGTTCGGGTTAACGGACGAAAAATCCTTCGCCGAAAGCGGAAAGCACCGCTCCGGGTCACTCAGTTCCGAAACATTGTGGAGATAGAACGCACATTGCGCCGGTTTCGGTTGCGGTTCCGGACTGGCAACGAATACGCAAAATTTGAACGAGGCGTGAACGTCAGGGAAGAAAACTTTTTTGTTCTCAAAATCATACAGCGCTTTCAACCGCCCGCCGGTCGCCACGCCCTTGAAGAACGGCGCCGCCGTCTTGTCCGAGGCAATGCCGGATGGCGTGAGCAGCCCCACCATGCCGGTTGGCTTCACCAGCGTCATCGCCCGTTCCACGAACAGCGAATAGATATTCACATCGCCACCGGAAAGCAGCGGATAATCCCCGCTATTGCGCGCCATGCGTACCGCCGCCTCGGCCCGTTCATTGGCCTTGGAAAAATCCTTCGCTAGCGGGTCTTTGGCCTTTTCCAAAGCGGCAATCATTTTGGCCCGGTCAGATGCCCGCTGTGCCAAGGCAATCTCCGGCCTGCGGGCGGCAAACCATTCCACCTGTTGCAGCTTCATCCTATCCCATGGCGGGTTGCCAATCATGGCATCAAACCCGCCGGTCAGGCCCTTGCCCTCCCAGTCTGACCATACGCCGGGGAAGGCCACCTGCCAGTTGAGATACCCCTCTTCGGCGACCAACTCGTTCACCTGTTCAAGAATTTCTGCAAACCGGTCCCCGTCCGCCTTGCCGGCTTTCAGTTTCTTTTTCCCCATGGCGACCAGCACCGGGTCGCCGAACTGGCCCATAAAAAACGCCTGCACGGCGATTTTGTCGGCCTTGGATTTAAGGTCCAGCCAGTCCAGCGCATGGATCAGCCAAAGCATCGCATTCAGCGGTGCGGTCATATCCCGCACCTCGTCAAAAACGTCCTTTGAGCGGTGTGCCTCGGCAATCTCGGCGTCGGTCAGCCCTTCGATGATCTGCATGGATGTCGCGGCGCGCATGGCGCGCGTCATCGGCTCATACAAAAACAACGGCGCGCCCAGCTTGGTCGCGCGGTCTATGCCGCTGCTTACCCATGACCCGAACAGACTGTCGCCACAGCGCAGATGGTGGTCCAGGAAGGAAAGCGGTGCGCCAACGGTGAAAGTGTGCAGCCAGAGCGCCACCTTGGCCAGTTCAACCGCCATGATGTTTTTATCAACGCCGTAGATACAGCGTTTCAGCACCATGCGCCGCACGATATGCCGGTCATCAAGCTGCTCCGGCGCCACGCTCCAGCCCCGATCCGTCGCATTGCGCAAAATCGTGGTGCGGATCGCGGCAATCCGGGCAATCAGCGGCGAGATATAATCGCCAAACGTCACCTGAGCCGCGGCCTCGGCCATAGCCGTGATGACCTGATCGGCCATGTAATCGACCAGGCTCACCAGAAAATGCCCGGACCCCATGGCGGGGTCGCATATTTTCAGGTTGAGCAACTGTTCCGCCGGGTCGTATGCCGCCAGCGTCATTACCCGAAGGTCTTTGTCGGGCTGGGTGGTTTCAAGTTCCGCGAGCTTGGCGGAAAACGCTGCCATACGTGTTTCCACCAGCGGGTTGATCGTCTCGCGGATAATCAGCCCCACCAAATCGTCCGGCGTGTAGTAGCTGCCGGAGCCTTTGCGGGCGAAAACATTGGGGCGGATGATGACATTGCCGCCCTCGCGGGTGACTTCGTGCTCAAGCAGACGCTCGTAGATCGAGCCCAACTGTTGCACACTCAAATCGCGGTAGTTGATATATTTACGCCCCTCGGGGGTGTGCTCAAAGGAGAGCGCGTCGATCACCACCGCCATGACGGAATCGCCCAGGCGGATTTTGGCTAGAAGCGGGGTTTTCTTCGCGTCGAACAACCCGCCATTGTAGGGTGGCAGGCCGATGGATTTGTCACCCACGTCGATGGCGCGGCACAAATCTTCAACCACGGACCAATAGCGGGCCGCCGTGTCGGAAAACGTATCATTCCGGTCCTTGCGGCGGCCAATGTCGGCGCGCACCTTCTCGCGCAGCCCATATTCCTCGTACCGGGCCTCGCGGACAGGCAAAAGGTCGCGGTCCTCGGCATAGAGGATGAACAAAAGCCGGTAGAGGAGGATGAGCGCGGCTTCGCGGACTTCTTGCAAGCTGGCGTCGGGCGCAGCGGCGGCGATGGCCTGGGCGAGAGCCGGAAACACGGTGCCAAACACGAGGTTCGAGAGATTGCCGGCGACGCGCTCTTCATAAAACTTGCCCTCGTCCATCGCGCGTTGATGAAAGGTGCGGGCATCACTCGGGCTGGGCAGAAAGGCTTCGCGGCCGAACACCAGCAGGAAAACCCGCAACCAGTGGCGGCGGTCAGAGTCCGAAAGCGCGAACAAGCCGCCCTCATGGCCGGAGATGGCCAGCACGGCAGCCAGGTCAAGCTCAAAGAACTGCTCGGAGACCGAACGGGCACCCTGATAATACAGCCGCCAGCGAGAACCGTTGGTGAGAATACCCCAGCGGAGCTTGCCGGTGGTGAGGTCTTCAACCCGGCGCAGATAGCGCAACATCTGGGTTGAAGGGGCGGTTTCCTCGCCCCGCCTGCCAGATTGGCGGTCCAGCGGGCGCTGCCAACGCTTGGACTCTACAATGGCGAGGCCCACGCCATAGCGCTTAAACTCCTCCGGGAAACTGTTGGCCTGGGCCTTGGCGGCGGCGTCCTGAAACAACAAGCCGTCCGGCACATCATCACGGCCTTTGGCGGCCAGGTTCTGTTGCCGCAGACTGGCCGTCCAGCCAAGTTCGGCCAGAACGGGCCAGATCAGATCATCTTCGGTCTGGCTCTCGTTGGGGGTCTGCGCGACTGGAAAGCCGCCAAAAACTTTCCGCAGATTGGCCGCCAGGGTTGCAACGTCCGAATCGCTGATACGCTGCCAGTCGACCCCGCGCGTAATGGTCTCTTGCAGGAAGTCTGTCGAAAACAGGCTTCCCTGGAATATGGTCTCGGCTGCCACGCGCGTTTTGTTCCTTAGCCTAAATTAACGAATTGCCGCTTGAATCATCGGCGCGTTCAATAAACTACCGCCTTGAGTATTTTCGGACTTTTTTAGGTATTCGCGAGCTGATTGGATAATGGCCGGAACACCCCTAAAATGAATCCATTCCGGGTGCTGATACTCGCCATTTTCAAAACGCATGGTAACGCGGGCAAAATCCTCCTTCGAATGAGCTGTAGGCGGAAGGTGCTCATAGAAATGGAACCTGTCTGGATCAAGCAAAGGCGCATGTTTGTGCGTGGTCCACCGGGCAAACCAAGCCCGTAATCCCTTCTTTCCGCTATGCTGAACCTGCTGTTCGGCGATGGCATTAGCCTCCCGAAAAAATGCCGTGGCCAGCTTATCGATCGCATTGGTGACGGTGACGGTGACGCTGGGACTGTCCCAGTCCTGCATGAAGCAGACGTGCCAGTCGTCGTCGATTTCATCAACTGTCACAAGCGTCCTTAGGCCGGAGGGCGTATAGCCCTGAGGGTATAAGTCGCGCGGCGAGAATTCACGCCAATAGCGATGCAAGCCAACTGAATTAGCCTTGGCAAAGGCGATCAGCCCTTCGGGCTGGCCAATAGGCAGCCTGTTCTGCTTCTTGTTTACCGCATCCTCCAGCTCCCGTGATGCCCGCGAAAACGCGGCCGAAGCCTCCTGCATCGTGCGCAGCCCCTCGATATCCATATGTGGCATCGGAATGCTGGCGTCATAACCGTAGGGGAGCGACCAGTTTTCAGAAAGCCACCGTGCGTAGTCTTGCACCGTCGCAAATTGGCTTTGATGAGCGTCCAGGCAGGCCTGGTGGTGCAGATCAAATGCAGCTTTTGCGGCATCGCAGGCATCGGTCATCATCTGTCCAGCGCCAGCCAACCGAATCATTTCCCGCTTTGCCTGGGTACGTTGCAGGTCATGGCGGTCATGCACCGTCTCCCAATCGGGGTTATAATCTGGGTTCGCGTATGCCATCCTACCTCCTAAATATTTTCGCCCCATAATTACGCAGCACCGACCTTTTGAAAGTTTTATCGCTCCCTGTCCCCGCCCTTATCACGACCGGGCAGCTGCGGGGTGTTCTGCAATGGCTTCCTGCCCAGCAGATCGGCCGGTGTCGGAATAAGCCGCGTCGGTGTCGGCAAGGGGGCTTTGCCAAGCAGCGCATCCCGGTCGGTCGGAGCTGGCGGGGCAGGAAGCCCAGTTTCACGCTGCCTAACGTCGTCGGGCACCTTACCAAGAACCGCATCCCGGTCGGTAAGGCCAAGCGCGGCCGGGCCGGGTTTGCCGGGCTGCCCGATGTCGCGCCCGCTTCCGCCACCCGCCGCCTTGCTGTGGTCGCGGCCGTCCCGTGCCGTGGCGTCTCGTCCAAGCAATTTATCCCGACTGGGTAGCTCTGCGCGGGACGGCTCTGCTGGTGTCGGCTCCGGCACCGGCACACCGTCCGCGCGCGCGCCGTTACCAGAGGCGCCATCGACACGCCCACCAACAAACCGCTCCCGCACGCTGGCCACGGCCCGCTCCATCCGCTGCCAAGCCGCCTCAAGCCGCTCGCGCGCCTGCCCAAGCACCCGCTCGGCAACCTCGCGCAACTCGCGCAACCCAAGTTCGAGCTGGCCCCGCACCTGGTCCCGAACCCGGTTGCGCTCCCGTACCTTCTCCCATTCCGCCCCGCGCTCGGTGACGGGCGCAGCATGGCGGTTTTCATTCGCGGCGGCGCGCGTCTCCGCGCGCTCCAGCCGCGCCGCCTTCGGCCCCAGCTTCGGCTCCGGCTCCCGGTCGATCCCGCGTTCGGCAAAACTCCGATGGTCGATCCGCTCTCGCGAACCCACGCGTTCAAGGGCGCGGTTCGCGTGTTCCGCCCAGCCCGAACGCCAGCCCTCGTACAGCGCCTTATCGTTCCAATCCCGGTCCTTCGCGCCAAACCCCTCGCCAGTCAGAACCCGCGTGGTCAGCATGACATGTGCGTGCGGTTGCTCGCCGCCGTCGCGCCCGCTCGGGTTATGAATGGCAATATCCGCAATCATCCCGCGCGCCACAAATTCACGCTGGCAAAAATCCCGGATCAATTCGACCCGCTCCGCCGGATCAAGCTCACGCGGCAGGGCAAAATGCACCTCGCGCGCAAGCTGCGCATCCTTGCGCTTCTCCGCCGCCTCCACCCCCGACCACAAGGCCGCGCGATCCTGCATCCAGGCGGGTGCCGTTTCCGGGGTCATGATTTCGCGATGCTCCACATACGCCTTACGGCTGTAGTCGTGCATCTGGCCGGTGCGCTCGTCACGCAACCGCTCGCCAGCGCGATACGCCGCCGCCGCAACGGCCGAACGCCCGGCCGAACGGCTGATAACCTGCGCCCGCATGTGAAAAATCGCCATTGGTGCCCATCCCCTCCCTAAAACAAATCGGGGCTGGTCCAGGCGGGGGTCGTACCCCCGGCCTGGTCGGGGTGCCGGAGCGAATGCGCCCCGGCTGGGGGGTTTCGGGGGGCAAAGCCCCATGAAGCGATCTTCTTGCCAGGAGGTCCAGGAACCACGGCAGCGGTTCTTGGGGCGCACGTTGCGAAGCAACGTATCTGCGCGCACTTCTCTATTCTGGCTTCCTTTCTCATGCTTATTACGTTAGGTTGTGATTACAATCATGGCAAGGAAAAACACATGGCTCGTTCGTCAGATCAGGAACGTCTGCAAAAGCTTCAAGAACGCCGGGACCAGCTCAACGCTCAACTCGCCGCCATGGAAGCTCGGGCCAAGCAAACCCAGAAAAAGCAGGATGACCGCCGGAAAATCCTGCTCGGTGCCCTCGTGCTGGCCGATTTCGATACCCGACCAGAACTCAAAACCTATCTGGCCGAACGCCTGCCCGGCTTCCTGGTGCGGCCAGAGGATCGGAAACTTTTCGCCGATCTGCTGGCCGCACCTCCCGCTTCAGAGGGCGGCGGGGTTGCCGGTGCCGCTCCGGATGTCACGCCTGCAACCCCTGGAGAAACGGCGTGAGGTCCCTGCCCTTCCACCTAAAGCAACTCTCCTTTTTACTCCCCATGGTTCTGGGCTTTGCCATCCCGTTCTTCGGTCATGATTATTGGTCGCCACTCTCTGATCCATTTTTAAGGGGCGGTTTTTTTGTCCTGGGGGTAACGATCAGCTTCCTCATGATCCGCCCCGCCTACGATCAGGGCTGGTCGGCCACCTTGCTGCGCGTCGTGATCCCCCTCGGATTTTTTGCCGCCGCCGGGATCATGTTTTGGGCGATTCTGAGGTTTGTACCGTCTGCCTGGGACAGCACGCCTTACGGCGATTCCTCAACCCTCCTTTTTGCCGAGATTGGCCGACTGAACAACTTCACCGCCGCCTATGAAGCGTTTCTCGTTAAATATCTTGGCTGGACGCTGACCCTCGCCCTCCCCGCCGCGATCAGCCTACTGGCCGGGATGTTCACGGCCAGGCTGTTCATCGTCAAACCTCTCGCCGCTACCTTCGCCGGAAACCGTGACGCGGCCGCAGGTCCATGGGCCGGATCATGGATGGCGCCGGAGAGGGTTCGTGAATTAACCCGCAATCAATCCGGCCTGCCGCTCGGCATTATAGGCCGGACAATCGCCCGCTATGAGCCAAACCCCCAGCGCAAATGGCAGCCAGGTCATCACATGGTGGTGGCGGGCACGCGCGCCGGTAAAGGCGTTGCCTGCATCATACCGGCCATCATTGACCATGACGGGCCGGTCGTGGCCATCGACATCAAGGGCGAGAACTTTGCCATTTGCCGCCGATACCGGCAAAGCCTGGGCCGCCGGCAAATTGTGCTGAACCCGTTCCACGTCATCGAGGACCGGACCAGCCATTATGACCCCCTCACCTATCTCCGGCCGGATCATCTGCAACGTGACATCGCCACCCTCTGCGATGGCTTGATTAAGCCGGAATCATCCTCGGACTCCTCCTGGATCAGTAATGCCGCCCGCGACATTCTGGAGGCAGCCGTTGAACTGGTCATGACCACGGCCGATGAAAATGAACGGACCCTGCTGACGGTCACGAACCTGGTGCTGGCCCCCAATCGGCTGGAAACCTTCGCCGCCTGGACCGAGGCCGGGAATCTTTGCAACGGCCGCATCGCCCAAGCCGGTGCCAAAGTCACCCAGATGGGAGATCGCCAGCAAGGCGCGGTCCTCGATTGCCTGGCGGAAAACCTCTCCTGGCTCAAATTCGACCAGGTCCGCGCCATGCTCGGCAAATCTGATTTTATGCTCGATGAGCTGCTGGATGACAAAATCGACCTTTACCTGGTCGTGCCGCAGGACATGACGGAAAAGCTTTCCAATTTCATGCGGCTGATGATGACGCTGGCCATGGGCACCATCACCCGTCAGGACGGCCGCCGCCAGGCCAAGGCCAAAATCCTCGCCGTCCTCGATGAGTTCACCCGCCTCGGCCGTATGGAAAAGGTCATGGAAATCGCCACCATCGCCGCAGGCGGTGGCGTTGAAGCCGTCTTCGTGGTCCAGGATCGGGGCACGTTGGATAAAATTTACACCCCGGACGGCGCGACAACCCTGCTCGGCTCCTGTGCCACAACCCGGATATTCGGGCTCGGCCGGGCTGATGATAAAACCGCCCGTTGGGCGGAAAACCAGCTCCCCCACAAAACCGTCATCCGGGAAAGCCAGAGCCATCGTAACGCGAAAAAGGATATCAGTCGCAGCGAAAGCAAGGAACGCCTCATGGACGGGCCGGCCATCCAAGAAATGCCCGCCAATCAGATGCTCTGTCTGATCCGCTCCAACCAACCGCTCCTGCTCGACCAGATCATCTCACATAAGCATCCGGCCTACCGCGACAAACTCGACCCCAATCCAGTCGCGCGGGTGTAATAAAAACCAGGTGGAGGCGCTGCCTCCCCCTGGACCCCCTCCGGGATATTTAAACAAGGAAATGCCCTCGGGCAGCCCCCTTCACCGTCATGCGCTCCGGTTGATGCCGTGCTTGGTGAACAATAGGTTTACCGCTTCCTCGCCAAGGGCCTGCGTTGTGGTGCCCTCATCCAGCGCAAGCTGCCTGAGCTGCTTCCATGCCAGGGGGTCAAGGTAGATGGTCAAAACGCGTTTGCCGACTCTGCTAGGCTGTTTCCCCGTACCAGTTTTAACCGGTGGCTCGGCCGCATCCTCTGGCAACGCTGCGGCAACGGCGGCGGCCGATTTCGGGGTAAATAAGCTTGGGCGTTTCGTCATGATATTAGGCAACTTTCTTGGCTTGCCCACGTGTGGGCATGTCCACAATACCACACACCCACTTAAAGAGAACTACAATCTCGTCGGCCGCTTTCCCGCCCGGTTCAAATTCCTGGGCTGTACGGCCATCGATGACGCTGTGCCCATAGGCTGCACGCTGTGAAAGCTGGTGAGGCGCAACCTGCGCCCCCCCTGCCCTCAACCCTTCGGTCGCTTCTTTTCCAATGCCACTCCTGGGCGGTACGGCGTTCAATACGACATAGGCCGGTTTCTTGGCGGCCTTCGCCAGCAAGAGCGTCGTTTCAATAGCTTCAAGGTCAAAGGTCGAAGGCCGGCACGGTATCAGCACGAGGTCGGCGGCTCGTGCCGACAGTGAGGCCGTTTGGTCAGCATTGGGCGCGGTGTCGAGAATGACGATATCCGCCCCGTTTTCTCGCGCGGCTGTCGTGAGTGCCGGCAAACGCACGGCCTGGCCGCTAATCACTTCCGGCGCTCCGGCGGTACGCCGATCCCCCCAGCTAGCGGCTGTGCCTTGGGGGTCTAGGTCAATGATCGCGGTCGTATATCCGGCGGCAATCGCAGCGGTCGCCAAGTGGACGGCAAGGGTGGTTTTCCCCGCACCTCCTTTTTGGCTGATAATAGCGATAATTTTCATGTGCCCTCAACGAATCAGATGAGGATAAGACCATATCACCACATGACCACACGCGGTAGTATCAACTTCACCACAAGCCCACGTGTGGGCTTGTGGTGAAGTTGTCAGTTTTTGACGATGGGATTCTCTTCCATGGGACGACCCGCCGTTGATTTAGGTGTTTCCACCTTCTGCACAGGCACGTTGCTCTGTTCGCCGCGCGCATGTGCAACGGCCTCCGTCAAGCTTTTGAGCAATTCATCTGCAAATGTGCTCATGGATGCGGTGCATGGTGCGCTAAGTCGTTGCTCCGCGCCTGGCGTTCGGTCAGAACGGTAAGGGCAGGGGGGTCACGGTCGAGCAAGACAAGGGCGCTACTAATAGCACGGCTCGGCAAGAGGTCGCCCGCCTCATACTTTTGGAACGCGCGTGAACCGCCGCCGATTACTTCGCCGGCTGTTTCCTGAGTGAGTTTCAGCTTCTTGCGGATACGTTTAATCTCCTCAGGCTCTAACAGCCCTTCGGTACGCGCCTTTAGACGATTCAGGGCTCGGTCGGATACTTTCATATCCTCCCCCTCATGAATGCTTTCATCTGGGTCGGTGCCATACCAGCCGGGCATGTCGACCGTGATGCTTTCACCTTTATAGGTCAGCGTGAATGGGCGAACGTCGCGATGCAACGGTGCGCCAGTAACAGGATGAATACGATCAGCCATTGCCCTTCTCCTTGAACGATAGCAATAAAAATTCGGTCACGGCGTCCGCCGTGAATTTCACATAAAGCACGCCAACTGGTGACGGGACGTGATAAACATCTTGCCAAATCCTATGATCTTCATAAGAGGTCATGGATTTATAGAACTGTGCCCGATGCATTGTTTGGATGGTTGTCACGATGTCATCACGGTCGAATCCAAGTGCAGCGGCAGCTCTAACCGCAGTACCCGTCACATTAAGGCGTTCAACACTGTCGAAGGCAGCCTTGAACGCCACAAGATCATAGGTTGGTTTACGCTTTTCCGTCATGTCTTAAGATACACCTTTATGGTGTATAGTCAAGAGGAGCATTCTCAACATGCCCTTTGAGCGACGCCCCGGCACCTCAGCAACACCGACTACGCCCCCTTGAGGGCAAGCCCACATGCCTTCAAGAGGACGTGTGGTCATTTATCAAATCCCCAAAACAAGACGATTTCCTTGGGTAAATATCCCCGGGGATTTTAAGGGGGCAGCGCCCCCTTAAGGCAAAGCGACTCTATGCGCGCTTTTGGCGCGCTCCGCTTATTTTCCTGTTTGTTGGTGGTTATTGTTTGTTTAAATGAAGATTCTCAGCATGGGGAATGTTTCTTGGCATGGTGTGCAGTCCAGTAAATTCCTCACGGATTCGACGCCTGCATGACTTGGCCTAGCCGTGCTAAGGCCGCTGCGAGCATGTCCGTGGGGTCACTGTCCAGTATCCCGATGATCTGGCGCAGGGTGCCACCCTCCTGCCGCTCGGTCGTGGCCTGGTGCAACACAGAGGGGAGGGGAGGGTGATCGCCCCATGTGCCCGGCTCTGGCACCGGCGGCTCCGCTGGCAGCCGATAGCCACGCCATTGGGTAGGGGGCAGCACGGCGTAGGCGTTTGTTTCCTGCTCAAGCACGAAGCGGCCATCCTCGCGGCGGCTCTCCGCGCAGCGGCGCAGCCAGTTGAGCATCCCCAACTCGCGCAGCCGCTTCACCGCATTGGCGACGGTGCGCTGGCAGACGTTCGCCTTGCGGGCGATCGCCGCATAGGACGGGTCCAACCGGCCGGTGCTGTAGTTCAGGAAGTCAAACAGCATGGCGTGTAGCACCTGGAGAGCGGTATGCCCTACGGCCCCGCCATGTTTACCCTCCCGGCGCGTCTGCCGGTCAAAATCGCGCGCGCGATGCCATAGCTTGGTCGCCACCTTCTTCGGCATCGACTGAAAACGCACCTCTTTGGTGGTGCTCTCGGACCATACCGGCCAGGCAGCATAGGTCTTCGGTCCCTGGAAGCCAGGGAGGGCCGGGAGGGTAAAGCTCGGTAGCAGGTTGAAATTACGCATAGTTTCTCCGTTCGGGTTTCAGCGAAACCCGCCCGAAAGGGCCGAAAATCGGCGCAAAGCTCTCCCGATAGCGAAAACATGGTTTTCACTTGACGAAGCGCCTGAGTTGGGGGAAAACTTAAACCTGCTAGGTTCTAAGTTATTCCCCGGCCCCGGCCGGAGTATCAGCCCCGCTTTCGAGCGGGGTTTTTGCTGTCTGGTCTCTTTTCTCTCCAGAATGGTTGCGGGCTACGGGCCGGCGAATCGCCCCGTAACCTCCGAACTTGCCGGAAAAACAGAGTCGGGTGAAGCTCTTGTTTTGCCCGTTAAAATTGTAGCGCAAAATCGGCGACGCTGTGCGGCGCCGGGCGATGAGACATCGCCGCCCCGGATCACATCCGGGGCAATTTTTTGCGCCCCAGCCGGATATTTAAACAAGGAAATTTCGGATGACCCGAAAAGGAATCGTGCTATCATTCCGTCACGGTACAGGCGGGGACGCCGATGACCGTCAAGGAAATGAGGCCCGCCACGGTGACGTGGCGGGCTTTCTTCTGGGACGGCGACGTTATGCCGCCTCGGTCTGCTCGGCCGCCTCGTCGTTGGGCTGAAACTGCGCGAGATAATCGAGCGCATCGCTGGCTTTCGCGGCAGCCGTGAGAATGGCTTTGCGGTCCCGCTTCAGGGCCTTCAACCAAACCGCGATATAGGGGTAACGCCAAGAACTGTGCGTAGCTGTACGACATTGAAGAACGAATTAGCAACCTGACACTGGAAGCTCGGATTTTCTCAGCAGTTTGCTCATCTGGGCGCAACGGGAAGTCCTGGTTGCCACCGCTAACGCTTGGCTGGCGGCTCGCAGCCGAGGGGTGATAGCCAACATGGATAGCCAATTTGGCTATGGCCAACTTACATTGGCTTTTCCGTTCTTGACCATGCTGTTTGCGATTAGCCAGGATGGGTATACCTATCCTGGCCATCAAATTCTTAGCCGCTGGCTGATCCGGGAACCGCATGTTCCTACTACGTTCTCAGATGTCGTACAGCTACGCACAGCTCTTGGCTCGCCCCCAAGCACAGCGTTCGCGCGCGCCGATTCAGCGGCTGGCTGATGTCGTCTCCGGTTACTTCGTGCCGACGGTGGTTGGCGTGGCAGTTCTCGCATTCATGGGCTGGGCGATTTGGGGTCCGGCACCGGCACTTTCCTACGGGCTACTGGCGGCCGTCTCTGTTCTGATTATCGCCTGCCCCTGCGCTCTTGGCCTGGCAACGCCGATGTCGATCCAGGTTGGGGTTGGCAAGGGGGCGACGATGGGGGTGCTGATTAAATCGGCAGAGGCTCTCGAACGCATGGAGCAAGCGGACACGCTGGTTATCGACAAGACCGGTACACTTACTGAAGGCAAGCCGCGCGTGACCAAAATCGTGCCCGGCCCCGGCTTTGATGAGGATACCGTGTTACGCTTGGCGGCTTGCCTGGAGCGGGCAAGCGAGCACCCGCTTGCTGCGGCGATTGTGCAGGCGGCGGGCGAGCGCAAAATCGCTCTCGTCGAGCCAGCGGAATTCGATTCCGTCACCGGCCAGGGCGTGCGCGGCCGTATCGACGATCGTAAAGTGCTGCTCGGCAATGCCCGGCTGATGCAAGCCGACGGCGTGGTTTTTGGTGAACTTGCCGCCACCGCCGACGAATTGCGCGACAATGGTGCGACCGCCATTTTTATTGCCGTAGATGGCAAGCCAGCCGGCGTGATCGCGATCGCCGACCCGATCAAATCCGGCGCCAGACAAGCGCTCGACACGTTACGGGCCGCCGGCATGCGGATTGTTATGCTAACCGGCGATAACCGCCGCACCGCCGAAGCCGTGGCCAGGCAATTAGGTATTACCGACATTGAAGCCGAAGTGCTGCCTGCCCAGAAGCATGAGGTGGTCCGCCGGCTGCGCGCCGAAGGCCGGGTGGTTGCGATGGCCGGTGACGGCGTGAACGACGCGCCGGCACTCGCCGAGGCCGATATCGGCATTGCCATGGGTACCGGCACGGATGTGGCGATTGAAAGTGCCGGGATAACACTGGTGAAGGGCGACATCGCCGGGATTGCGCGGGCGCGGTTCCTGAGCCGCGCGACGATGCGCAACATCCGCGAGAATTTGTTTTTCGCTTTCATCTACAACGCAATCGGCGTGCCGGTGGCAGCAGGTGTGCTTTATCCCGTTTTCGGCATTCTGCTGAGCCCAATGATCTCTGCCCTGGCGATGTCGCTCAGTTCTGTCTCGGTGGTGACAAACGCGTTACGCTTGCGCGGGCTGCATCTTGAAACTGCTGGTGTGGGCGCCAGGAAGAATACTTGATCGATATCAAGGTCCGGTGGCCATGCCTGTGGTTTAATTGTCTCCGCTGTCGACGTCAGGGTTTTAGGCTGATGCTCATGGCCACAGAAATGGAGCGACATATTATGAACGCAAAAATTCGCCGGATTGCCCTTGGTGGCACGACCGTGTTGATGCTGGCCACTTTTGCCGGCAGTTCCTGGGCGCAGACACCTGCCCCTGACTCTACCGCCTCCGGGGATCAAAGCACCGACACCGGGCCAGGTTATGGCCCCGGCGGTTATGGGCCCGGCATGATGGGTGGTGGTTACGGGCCGGGTTATGGGCAGGGCTATGGACCCGGTATGATGTATGGTTACGGACCTGGCTATGGGCAGGGCTACGGCCCGGGTATGATGTATGGCTACGGACCTAACTCTAAAAGATGGGAGAACGGCAAATCCCTCATCGCGGCCCGGCTCGTAGGACTTAAACAAGAATTAAAAATTACCAGCGAGCAGGAGTCCGCATGGAAAACATACACGGACGCCGTGACCGCTGCGGATCAGGCATTCTTGACCGCCGTGAAAGCGGCTTTACCCCAGGATACAACAACGCAGATAACTCCTGATGACAGTTTCACCTTTATGAGCCAGATGATCGCACTCAGAAAGAAAAACTTTGACGACAAAAAAGCTGCCGCCGAGGCGTTGCTCCCAAAATTAACCCCGTATCAGAGCGGCCAGGCTAGCATGGTCCTGCCTGGTCTCGCACAGGCCGGCGGATTTGGGTTTCGGCATGGCGGGGGATACGGAATGGGATTTGGCGGTTACGGCATGATGGGCTGGTGAAACTGCGGCCAATGGTGAACCCGGCTGACAATGGGGCAACTCATTGAGTTTGAAGAGAAATCTGCTCCAATGCCGGGGTCACTTTTCGCGCGACAAATGACCCCAGTAAGATACTATATTTCCGCACAATATCAATTGGTTACATTATTTTTTGGCGGGGTCACCGTTGGCCGCAATTTTACAAATGCCCCTGAAAGCAGTTCTGGTGGTATTTTCCGCAGCTCTGGCCCTTGCGCCGGTTGCCGCCGCGCAGCCGGTTGGCCCCGGATGGGGTGGCCGGGGTTGGGGACCTGGACCGGGAATGATGGGCGGGGCGATGGAGAACCGTCCTGTCACACCAGACTGGGGCGGCAAAGTTCTGAGCTACACTGAAGCCAAAGCCTATATCGAATACGGCACAACGCATGGCATAGCGGATGCGAAAACCAATACCGTTACCTTCTCTGGCAGCGATGTCGTCATCAACCTGGTTGCCGTGCAACCGGGGTTCGATGACCAGACCTTCGAACTGCACGGCCTCACCAATCCCACGATCATCGTGCCGCACGATGCCACTGTGCAACTCAATTTACTCAACATGGATTACGGCAACAACATGGAGCATACGGTGGAGATCGTGAATGTGCCGCCGCCTTACCCGTATATGTCGATGATGTATCTCGGCAGGCCCGTCGTGCCGCCGCTGCCGGTATTGCCCTGGCGCAGCTCCGATAATGTAGAGAATGCCGATTATGCCGCTTTTGGCGAGTCCTTCATTGCCTCCGTGCCCGGTCATTACTGGTATCTCTGTCTCTCGCCGGAGCATGCCGAGACCGGCATGTACGGCAAGTTCATTGTGCGGTGAGCACGGCTGTTCCCACCGGGATCGCCAGCTCCACTTCAACGTCCCGGCGTCAGAACCGCGCCTGTACAGCTGCCTGTTGCGTTGAATCAATGCGCGGCAGCCCACTTCCAGTGCAGTCTGCTACCGGCATCGCCAAGGCGCGGCACATACGCGGAAAAGGAGCACAACCATGACGAACCTTATTAAGCAGACCCTTGCGGCGGCCTTGCCCCTCGCTCTCACGGCTCCGGCCGCTTGGGCGGATTCCACAGTGACCACCCCGGCGGCTGGCGGTGCGGCCAGTTTTCAAGGTCCAGGCTGGAGCGGCTATGGGCCGGGGCCCTGGATGATGGGCGGTTGGGGTGGTGGGCCGATGATGGGCTATGGCGGCTGGGGCGGAGGCGGTTGGATAATGATGCTGTTCGGTGGTGTGATTATCGTCGCATTGCTGGTTTTCATCTTCCGGGCACTCGCCTGGAGCACGCACCCGCCGCACCAGAACCTACCCCATCCCGGGCACGGCTCTGCCGGATTGCACGCGCTGGATGAACGTTATGCGCGGGGCGACATTAACCGCGAGGAGTACGTGCAGAAGAAGCGCGATATTCTGGGCACCTGACAGCAGCGTTATTCAAAGCGCAATTCTGAATGTGTCTGCGCCGCTTCTCAGGCTTTGCTCATTCTTTCCATCACGAATGATGGAACTTGTCGATTTCGTCATTCGTCTGGAACATCTGGAAATGTCTTGGTCTTCTTGAGACTACGTCTAACGGTGTAACCCCGAGAGCAAACATGAGACCGGCCAGCAACCATAACCGCGAACGCTCAAATCTGCGACGTCAAATGACGGCAACATAAATGACCGGTTTCGGGAATCGCCGCGAAGCTTCTGAACGGCGGCAGCGGGCGCGTTGCTGTCAGCATGGGGCGAGGCTGAACGTCCGCTTCTGAGAACTCCTCCAAGGCCGGCCCATAGCCGGCTTGGGTCGATAAAGGACATTATCACTGATATGATGACAAGGGAAAGGTGCGGCGCACTGAGGCCGCACCTTGGTCTTTAAAGGCTGGCTTCCGCCGCTGCGGCAACCGTCAGTCCGTGCCGCGCCATCAAGCCCGCAAGGGTCGTGCTGGGGCCAACAATGTCATGCGGGACCAAGGCATAGGCCCAAGGCTTACCGCCGATCTCGGCGGCGTGGGCGTTGGCGTAGCTGACCCATTTACTGGCCGCACGCGCCTTCGCCTTCACAATCGGATCTTCCATCTCGTTCTCGGCCTTGATCTCGACAATCAGCTTTTGGGTCTTCGTCTCGACCACGAAGTCGGGTTCGTAGGATTGGCCGCTGGCGTATTCGATCCTGAATTGGCCCGGCCCCGGCTTCATCCAGCGGATGACGTCGGGTTCGTTTGCGCTCTCGATGATGACCGAGAACTCCCGCTCCTCATTGGAATCGAAGCGTTGATAGGGGTAGCAGCACCGGGTGAAGCTGCCGAAAACATGCTTCCTGGTGTCACCGGCCGGCACCACAGGCTTACGGAAATCCCATATGGCGCGGTCGTTCGGAACATTGAATGCCTGCGGCCGGAGAAGCTGGAATCCCTTGGCAACGGTCGCGCGATAGTCGGTTGGCGTTTCCCAGTAGTGCTGTTTCATCTGCTCGAAAATGAAGCGGGCTAAATCTTTGCCGTGAACCAACAGGACGCTTTCAACGTCATCCTCGTCGGGCAGGTAGCTCCGCAAGCGCCCGACCATCTGCTCGGACAGCTTGAACAGCAGCTCGCTTTGGCTGTCGTAGTCGATCTCGGAATAATCGACCAAGTGACGGACCAGGTAGTTTTCAGCCCTCTCCTCGCGCACCGCCTCGCTCTTGCGGGCAAGGTAACTGCGCGCCTCGTCGCGGAGACGCTGGATCATGATGTCGTCGGAAATCGGCTGTTTGGCGATGGCGTCCAGCCCGGTCAGGTCGAAATCGTTAAAGCCGAATGTCACCTCGCGGGTCGGCAACACCACGATCTCCGGGATTTCGATGGTCAGCTCCACCACCTTGGCCGTCACCTGCCGCACCACGGCGGCGATGTCCGGCCGCTTCTGCCCAAGTTCGAGCGTCGCCTGCGAGGGGGCCATCGCCTCTTCAACATCGCGCGTGATGCGCGCCTGCACCTCGGGTTCGGAAAGCTGATTGATGCCCTTCTTCAGCTCCCGCTCATAGCGGTCCTGGATCAGCCGCAAGGCAAAGTCAGCCGCCTGGCGCTCTTCCGGCATGGCGAAGACAAACTCTGTTGTTTCCTCGGAAAACCCTTTCCCAGTCAGCGAGGTTTCGACGAATGAATGGCTTTCGAGAACCTGCGCGCCCTCGGCGGATACGTCCCCGCCCGCGCCAACTGTCACGACCTTACGGATGGCAACAATGGAATTTGGATCACGCGCGGCCTTGATGACCTCATCGAAGCGGTCATGGGCGATGACGGTCAGGGTATCGACTGCATCAACGCCCGTTCGCGTGCCGTAAGGCAGGCGCAGCCCACGCCCAAGGGTCTGCTCGGTCAGAATGTCAGAGGCGGACGCCCGCAACGGGACAATGGTGTAGAGATTGCGAACGTCCCAGCCTTCCTTGAGCTTGTTGACATGGATGACAACGTCCGTGGTGGTGTCGGTCTCCAGGGCCAGCAAGCGCGCGGTCGCGTCCTCGCTTTCTTCCCCCTTGGTGGCGCTATCAATGCGGATGACGCGGCCCTTGTAGCGACCGCCAAAGAACTCCTCGCCCTCGATGATCTGGCGCAAGGCTTCGGCGTGGGTGGTGTCGGTTGCCACCACCAGCATGAAGGGATGGACCTTCGGGCGGCCGGTTGAACGGGCATAGATGTCCAGCTCAGCCTTGACGTTCTCATGGCAGTGAATGCCGTCTTCGAGCTTGATCCACTCCAACTGCTCTGGCGTCACCGAATCGGGGCGGAAATCCTTACGGGTGGCAACGGCTGGTTCCTTGACGAAACCATCCTGCATGGCCTGGCCAAGGCTGTAGTCATAGACGACGTTCTTGAACCGCTCGGACTTGCTTCCGGTTGACCGCGGTGTGGCAGTCAGCTCCAAACCCAGCACCGGCTTCAACTCGGCAACGGCGCGCATCCCGGCATTGGCGCGATATCGGTGCGCTTCGTCCATCAGCAGCACAAGATCGGGCAGCTCGGCCAGATAGTCGAAATAGCTCTGCCCGATATATTCCCGCATCGTTTTGATGCGGCCCTTGTCCTTGTTGATCTTGTCCACGTTGAAGATGTTGATCACGGCGGTTTCGCCGAGCAGATCACCACCCTGAACACCCCGGCCCTGTTCCCAGTTTTCACCTGTGACCAGCAAGGGCGGCATCTGCGCGAATTCAGAGATTCCCTTGAACACATACTTCGGTGTGTTCGGCTTGAAGTCTGCGATGAGCTTGTCATAGATGGTCGTGTTGGGGGCCAACACGAAGAAATGCCGCGAGCGGTTGGTCAAATAGAGCCAACTGATAAAGGCCCCCATGAGCCTGGTCTTGCCTACGCCTGTGGCAAGGGCGAAGCACAGAGAGGGGAAGTCGCGCTCGAAGTCCGTGACATCGGGAAAGAGAAGCTGGACGGCGGCCAGCATTTCGGCCGTGCCCGCCAGCTTTTGCAGCGGCACCAATTCCTTGAGCGGCGAATGGTCGATGATCTGGGCCAGCAATTCGAGGCTATCGGACTGCGGTGCCCGCAACGAAAGGCGAGCCTTGATCTGGCGAAGGATGCGGTCATCGGTCATGGCTCAAACCTCCTCCGCGCCAGAACCAACATCGAAAAGCGATGGCTCCGGCTCCTTGCGCGGACGGCCCCGCCGTTTGGCGGGGGCCTCGCCAGAGTCGGCGGCGTCTGTATCCACGTCCGCCCCGTTGCCCTTCGGGGCAACAGGCAAGCTAGCAACCGTCAGACTGTAATCATCGCGGCCCCATTCGCACTTCTTCAACACCGCATGAGGTATCTTCTTGACCGTCAGATTCGGGACGGTGCTTTCTTTGCCGTTCCACGCTTTGCAGCAAACCAGCAAGGTGCGCTTCGGCCCCACCTCATCCGACAGCTTTTTCAGCGCGTCATGGGTCAAAGATTGCGTGGTGACATAGATGAAGTCTGTCTCGGTCGAATGACCATGACGCCAGTATTCTTCCGGCACCTGGCTCGGGGCATATGTGAAGCCCATTAGCTTACACACGGCTTCGGCCAACATCGCAGCATTGTAGCTCGGCGCGATAACCCAGTTATCGAAGCGGTCCTTGGTCAACAGCGACGGCGCAAGCCGATAGAAGCGGAATCCACCACCACCTTGCCAGCCAACCGCGGCGGTAATGCCGCCGTCATCTTCACCGTCGATGATCTTTGTCAGTCGTGGGGCACAATGCGTGATCGCGTGATCGCCTAACTCAACCATAATCCAGCGGCGGCCCATCTTGTGGGCTACCGCGCCAGTCGTCCCTGAGCCAGCAAATGAATCGAGGACAATGTCGCAAGGATTAGTTGCAATCTGAATCACTCTTTGAAGTAGTCGTTCTGGTTTTGGTGTACCAAAAGGTATAAGATCGGGAAACAGGCCCTTTATTTCAGCTTTAGACGTTCTATTACTTCCGACATCGGAATGGGACCAAATTGTTTCCGGGGGCCTCTGAGCGTTCGCCTCTGCATAGATACGGTAATTAGGCGTCCAGCCATTGCGGCCTTTGATCCAGTCTATCCGGTTGCTCTCTTGCTCGGTCTTAGTCTTGTTCCATCGCCAAGCCCCATCCGTTCCGTCCTGCCTTTTCGGGAAAACCTGTGTCCCATCCGGAGCGGTCATGGAATAATAGAGCGTGGGGCGAGCTTCACGGGAATCACCCTGACCACCCATTGCTCGTAAAGGTTTAAGGTAATATTTCCGCCCCTCAGCGTCCAATTTATCATAATGCTCTGCGGCTTCAATGGTTGTCAGTTTGTTCCAAGAAGTTTTGGTAATGTCTTTTCCGAACACCAATAGGTGATCGTGTCTTACAGAGAAGAATTGAGCGTCCATACGCGGACTGTCCGCTTTTTCCCATATCGCATTCCCAATGAAATTGCTCCGACCAAAAATTTCATCGCAGATCACCTTCAGATAATGCGCCTCGTTGTCATCGATGGTAATCCAAAGAGAGCCGTCTTCTGACAAGCATCTCCTGATTAGTTCAAGGCGATCCCTCATCAACGACAGCCAAAGCGAATGCTCTAAGCCATCATGGTAATGCGCGAACGCGCTCCCAGTGTTGTAGGGTGGATCAATGAAGACGCACTTTACCTTACCCGCCAACTCCTGCTCCAACGCCTTCAACGCAAGCAGGTTGTCCCCGAATATCAGCCGATTGTCGAAAATATCCCCGTCATGTCGCTCCTTCGCATGATGCGAAAGCGCCGGGTCTTCCAACAAAATGCGCGGCTCCAAGCGAGGCCGTTCGTCCTTGCCAATCCAGGTCAATTCAAGTTTCTGGTGCCGGCTCATTCGTTCACTGTCCATCGAAGGGTCAAAATCGGCGTAATGCTCGGGGTCGCCTGAAGCGAGTTGGCGATGGCGTCGAGCTTGGCGTCGATCTCGGCGCGAATGTCCTTCTTCCGTTTGAAGGTGGTCATCTTCAGCTCGTCGGCCTCTTCCTGCATGTTCTTTATCCGCCGCTGCTCGCGCACCTTGTCGGCCAAGCTGATGGCGGTGTTGCTGCGCAAGGCTTTCTTGGCGGCCTTGATCTCGGTCTCCAGCTCTTTCACCCGCAGTTCGGCGGCCTGCTCCAGATCGTCGGCGTAGGCGTCCAGCTTCTCGGTCTCCTCATCAAGCCAGAGGCGACTTTCGTCCTCGATCTGAGCAAGGGCAGCCTGCCGGGCCGTGGCCTCGAAGCCGGCCATTCGATCTGCCGGCAGCGACTCGGCCGTTTGTGAGGCCACGGCCGGAACCAGGAACAGGTCATCGACTGTGGCCTGGTCGATCTCATCCGCTGCATCGTCGCAGAAGCCCGCGACAATTAACCGGTCGCGTTGGCCGATTTCTGGATCAACGGACTTCATCGAGAGAAGGCTGACCGTCAGCCATCCCGTGCGGTCGGCAAGTCGGCCGACATTAGACAACCTGGGCCAACCCGCCGCACGATAGGCGGCATAATCGAAGGCCAGCATCGCGGTTGGGGCGCTGCGCTCCCGCGCGCGATTAACGATCTCCTCGGCCAGCGTGCCCTCGGCCAAGCGGAAAAACTGCCATCCCTTTTCATCGGCAAGGGGCCATTCCGTGGTCCAGGTCTTGCCGTCGAAGTCGAAACGCGGGCCGTTCGCCGCGTGAAACTGCGCGCCCGGCAGCTCGGCCTTGGCTACCGCCAAAAGCCGCTGCTCAAAAGCATCAAGGGTGATCTGGATGTCGTCACCGCGTTGGCGGAGCCGGGCCACCACGTCGCGGTCGAGCGCGTCGAAAACCTTTCGCCGGGCCTCCTGCATATCGGTCGTGATGCGGTCCTGAAGCTCCTCCTCGATGCGGCGAAACTCGGCCTCGACCTCGGCCTCGGTGCGGCCCCGCTGCACCGCTTCGACCACCTTGCGCTCGAAGTCGATCCCGCTTTCGATGGCTCCCAGCACGCCGTCGCTGGCCCCAAACACCCCCGAAAACAGCTTAAATTTGCTGTCCAGAAGCTCATAAACTCGCTGCTCGGCCTTGTTCCGACGATTCAGCATGTTCACGACGGTTACGTCGATCTTCTGGCCGTAGCGATGGCAACGACCGATCCGCTGCTCAACGCGCTGCGGATTCCAGGGAAGATCGAAATTCAACACGATGGAACAGAACTGAAGATTGATGCCTTCCGCCCCGGATTCCGTGGCAATCAGGATCGATTTATCCGCACCCCGGAACGCCTCAACAATCGCGGCCTTCATGTCGGAAGATCGCGACCCTGAAATCGCATCTGTCCCTTTATGCTGCTCGTTCCAGGCTTTATAGAGCGCCTGGCTGCCGGGGTCGCTGTTGGAGCCGTTCAACAACACAACCTGGCTGCCGTAGCCGTTCTCGGCCAACAAGGCCGCAAGGTAATTCTGGGTACGGACGGACTCGGTGAAGATCACCACCTTGCGCTGGCCGTTACGCCGGACAACCTCGTCCAGCACCTCCGGCAACCGTGCGACCAGCTTCTCGCCCTTGGCGTTCGGGCCGATCTCCCGCGCAAGGGCGATGTAGGACTCCAGCTCGGCAATCTCGGCCTTCAGCTTGGCGGGGTCGATCTCCGGGGCCTTGGTCTCTTCGTCGTCCGCCCCGGTGTCGCCGGCCGCGTCGGCGGACTCCCCGTCAAGCGTGGCTGTCTCGGCCAGCTCCTCCGCCAGCTCCTCGGTGTCGCCAACATCGGCAACCGTCGAAACATCGGCAACCTGGTGGCGGCGCAAGCGGTCCAGCACGGTTTGCAAAAAGCCCAAGATAGCCGCGACAGAAGAGCCGAGAATCTTGCGGGCCTGAATGATGACAAGCTGATTGGGTCGCAGCCCAAAGGCTATGGAATCGGGCCGTTGCAGATAGGCGGAAACCTTCTCGTAAAGCTCGGTTTCCCGGTCGGACGGCTCAAAGTCAAAGGTCGTCGCCATGCGCCGGGTGAAGGAAACATGGCCGGCTTCCTGCACGTCGCGGCGAAGATGGCGCTTGTAGATCGGGGCCATGCGACGGCGAAGGGCCGTCAGGGCCAAGGCGTTGGTCTGCCGA
Organism: Acidocella sp.; assembly: GCA_028687415.1. Lineage (GTDB taxonomy): Bacteria > Pseudomonadota > Alphaproteobacteria > Acetobacterales > Acetobacteraceae > Acidocella. Next base: position 25,282 of record JAQUAC010000001.1, read on the forward strand.
CTCTCATACATCGTCTTGAAGCTGCGCTCGTCACCGAAAAACTGCTGATCAATGATCGAAACCAACCCATAAAGCTCCATCAGGGAGTTTTGGAGCGGCGTAGCCGTGAGAAGGATTTTGAAGCGATCTTTGACCGCATCGCGCAGGGCCTTGGCCCGCGCGGAACCAGCCTTTTTGTAGACGTTCCGCAAGCGGTGCGCTTCGTCGAAAACAACCAAATCCCAATGAACCCGCTGCACGTCATCGGCGCGGCGGGCGGCGAATTCATAGGATGTCAGAATGATTTCCTGGGCAGCGTCAAACGGGCGGGGCTGGCCGGATTTCTGGGCCTCGGCCCAGGTCCGGGCCTCCATAATCCTGCTGGGGAGAGAGAATTTCTCCCTTAGCTCTTGCTGCCACTGCTTGCGAAGCGATGCCGGAACGACAAGCAATATCCGGCGGCGGCGCTCCGCCCAGCACTGAGCAATGACCAGGCTGGCCTCAATCGTCTTCCCCAGCCCCACCTCGTCAGCGAGGATGACCCCTCTGGACAAAGGGGAGTGCAGCGCAAAGAGCGCGGCATCGACCTGATGCGGCTTGGTTTCAACCCGTGCGGTTGAAAGGTTTTTGGCAAAAGCATCTTCGCCGCGCCCTTCAAGCGTGATGCGATGCGCCAGATAGGTGCCGTGATGAGGAGTGTACCCGGCGATCATGAAGCCGAACTCCAAGGGTTGATTATCTCAACCCCGCACCCCTCAAAGTCCGGCACGTTGCGTGTGGCAAGCGCCGCGCCGCGCGACCGCGCGATTGCGGCAATCTGGGCATCTGCCTGTGAAATCGGCCGGCCGGCCTGGCGGCGCTCGGCCGCGATCTCGGCGAAGGCGACGGCTGCCGGGCTATCGAAGGGCAGGATGCGACCGCTGAAGTCCTCCCCCAGCATGTTCTCGATCTCGACGGCAAGGGCCGATCGCCGCTTACCGGGCGGCATGAGGGCAAGGCCATAGCGCAGTTCGGCCTCGGTGATGGCGGAGATAAACACGCTGGCAGCCGGTTGGTCGGCAAGCCACTGCTCAACCGCCACCTCGGGAGCCGCGCGCATCAGCTCTGACAGGATGTTCGTATCGAGAAGGATCATTCGTCGAAGGACGGCGGCGCGCGCATCGGCTCGCGGGGAACCGTAGGCAGTTCCACCCCGCCAAGCGGCGCGAAGCGGGCACGAATAGCGGTCGCCAGATTACCCTGCCGCGTCGGCTCGCGGCTGAGCGCGGAACGGAGAATATCCCGCGCCTCGTCCTCCATCGAACGGCCATGGATCGCCGCCTGGATGCGGAGCCGCGCCTTCAGGGGATCGTCGAGATTTCGAATCGTGATGCTTGCCATAGCCGCCTCGCAATCATTGCTGACATTATAAGCATTGATTGCGGGCGTTTCCAACCCTACTGCGCCGGCACGGTGATCGTGCAGCGCTGTTCCTTCTTCGCCTTGGCCGCCGCCTCCCGGCACGCCGCCAGCGCCTCCTGATTGACGCGCACCAGGTTGGAGGCGTCCGCCAAGCCGCGCCATCCGTCCGGGCTACCGGCCTGCATCAAGGCGATGCCGGCATTCCAGCGATTGGCGTTCATGATGACAGCCGCCACGGCGCTATCCCCGCCGAAAGGCAGCGCACCAGCCACGAACGGCGACACCAGCAACCCGACGACCAAGGCCCCCGACGCGGCATACAGCAGCCAGTTGCGCTGCGCGTCCTGCTTCCGCACCGTGCCGATCAGGCCGGCGAGTTGGTGCCGCTCGCGCTCTGCGTCCTGAGCGGCCCGGTCGAGCTTCTGCGCCGCCTCGCGCATCAGCACATTGCCAGCCTGGGCGACGGCCTGCTGATGCTGCTCGGGCGTCAGCCGGAGCGCCGGATGCTTCTCGATGCCGGCAAGCCGGCTCTCCACGGTCGCCATCCCCTGCGCGATCGTGCCAAGCGATGGCGTGTAATCCGGCGGTCGGCTTTCCTCCCAAGCGGCCGGCAGTGCCTCCACGGCCCGCCGCAGCTCCGACACCTCGGCGCGCAAATCCTCGAAAGCCTGCGCCGGGTCGGCCGCCCCGTGATGATCTGCCTCGTCCTCCATAAATCCTCCGTCTCTGCCCTACATCGACATCCCAAGCCCACGATCGCGCCGGATGCCGTGACTGATGGCCCGCTCGATATTCGGCTCCCGCACCACCCGGTCGAGCCGCGAACCCGCCTCGATGCCGAGTTCCTTGGAGCGCGAGCGCATCAAGGATTCGAGCTGCGGATCGCGTTTCAACTCGCCGGCCACCGCCTTCATGCGCTCCTCGACCTTGCCGCGCGCCTCGGCCTGGTCCCAGCCACTCAGGCGCTCCTGCTGCGCCTCCAACCCGTTCCACACCTTGACTAGGCGCTCGGCTTTCAGGTTCGGGTCCTGCCGCACCCGGTCCTCGTGCTGAATGCCGGCGACGAGCTGCGCGGCACGCTCCCGCCCCTGCATCCCGGTCATCGCCTGGTGGGTGGCCGGCTCATGCTCCATGGCGGTCAGCAGATCCCGCGTTGCACCTGGCCGGGCCGCGTCCAGCGCCCCGCCGGCATCGCGTAGCGCAAGCTTCTGGTGCTCAAGGACGGGGAGGTTCTGCTCCCGCATCCGCGCTGCATCGGTCCAGGCGCGGGCATAGCGGTCCACCGCCCGGTTCAGCCCGTCCGGGGCATCAAGCTGCGCCGGCTCCGGCGCACGCTCCCGCGTCGGGCGATCCCGCGCCGAACGCTCGGCCTCCGGCCGGCTGCGGCTGAGGTTCAACCCGTCGAACATGCCGCGATCCCGCGCCGGGCGCTTCTGCGCCGGCGGCTCGGCCTGCCGATCGGCGGCACGGTCCCGCGTCGGGCGGTCCTGCGTCGGGCGCTCGCGCATCGCCTGCGGCACGATGATTTCGCTCTCCATGCCCCGCCGCTGGGCATAGGCGGTCCGGTCGTAGTCCAGCGTCGTTTCCTTGGCCTGCGACCGCGACAGCCGTGCCGACAGTACGCCTTCGGCGCGGAATTCCTCGCGGCTGGCATAGAGCTGTGCCTCGTCCCGGTGCCGCGTCATGGCAACATAGGTCAGATGCCGGTCCATCGTGCCCGAGGCCAGCACATAGGCCCGGTCCACCGTCGCCCCCTGCGCCTTGTGGATGGTGGTGGCATAGCCGTGATCCACCGCCGCGTAATCGGCCATCGAGACCGACACCGCCCTCCCCTGCCCCGGACCCTTGGCGGAATCCAGCCGCACCACAAGCCGGCCGTCATCGGCCAAACCCGTAGCAGCCAAACCGGCAGCCTCGGCCCGGCCGGCCGCCTCGGCCCGCTCCACCGTCCCAAGCATGCCGTTCTTCACGCCGAGGTCGCGGTTGTTCTCCCGGAACAGCAGCCGGTCGCCCGGCGCGAAGGCCCGCGCGCCCTCAGTGGTCTGGTAGGCGATCTCGCCGGCCAGTTCGCCGCGCTCCTGGCGGGCCGCGCGGATCGCCTCGTTGAGGTCCTGCACGTCGGCCCGGCGATGCGCCAGCACCAGCCGCGAGCCGTCCGGCCGCGCCGCCATGTCGGCCATCACGTCGCGCACGATCGCCCCGCGTACCTGTTCCCCCGTGTCGTCCAGCCGGATCGCGCCACGCTCCGCATAGGCGGCCAGCCCCTCGGCCGTGCGATACCGGCCAAAATCCACCGACGCCGCCCGCTGCCAGTCCTCGCGCTGCCGGCGCACGCCCTCCAACTCGACAAACCCAACCCGCTCCGCCACGGATCGGAACGCCGCACCCGCGCCGATCGGCTGCAACTGCTCCGGATCGCCGACCAGCACGATTTTGGCCCCTGCCCGGTCCGCCTCGGTGATGAACCGGGAAAGCTGCTTCGAGCCGACCATGCCGGCCTCGTCGATCACGAACACGTCGCGCGGCCCGAGCTGGTCGAACCCGCGTTCCCAGCCCCGTTCCCACGATGCCAGGGTGCGCGAGGCGATGCCGGACGACTCCTCCAGCCCCTCGGCCGCCTTGCCGGCCAGCGCGGCCCCGTGGACGTGGAAGCCCTGCGCTTCCCACGCCTCGCGCGCCGCCGCGAGCATAGTGCTCTTGCCCGCTCCGGCCAGCCCGACCACGGCGGCGATGCGCTCCGGTCCGGCGACATGCGCGACCGCCGCAAGCTGCTCGTCGGCAAGCTGGATGCCCGTCCGCTGCTGCGCCCCGATCGCCGCATTCACATGCCGGCCGGCGACGCCGAAGCCGCGTTCCAAAACCATGCGGTCGGCGCTGATCGCCATGTCGCGTTCGATCGACACCATCTCGCGCGTCGAATAACGCGCCTGCTCGACAACCCGCCCCTGTTCGTCGCGCTGCTCGGCCTGCAACTCCACCAGAACAGGCGACGCCATCACCTTCGCAAACGCCGCCTGGAACGCCTCCGCGCCATCGACGTAGCGGTGCAGCACCCGCGCCACGTCGTGCCGGTCGAACACGCTCTTTTCGGCCGTAATGAGCGTCAGAACCTGGTCCGGCTTCTCACGGATCAGCGCGGCGTTGCGCTTGGCTGCCTCCTCGTCCAGCCGAACCCGCGACACGTCCTTGCCGCGCCGCTCCATCTGCGTCGCATGCACCCCCATATGCACAGTCGGCTCGATCTCAAGCCCGCGCTCCTGGTGCGAGCGATGATCGACCCGGATGTCCAGCCCAGCCCGCGCCAGGTGTTCGTTGGTCCGTTGCTCCCACCCGATCCGGATATCCCGCAGCTGCTCATGCGAAGTCGGCAGGCCAAGCGCCTGCAACTTCTTGTTCTCAAGCTCCAGGTCGGATTTCTCGCCAAGGCCATCCGGCCCTACCTTCCGCGTCGTCATCATGATGTGGGCATGGTGATTGCGGATGTCGGTTTTGCCGTGCGGGCTATGGATCGCAAAATCCACCGCCACGCCATAGCGATCGGCAAGGCCCTGGGCGAACTCCCGCGTCAGCGCAAGCCGCTGTTCGCCGGCAAGCTCGTGCGGCAGGGAAACCTCGATTTCACGGGCAACGCGGGCGTCTTTGCGTTTCTCGGATGCCTCGGCGGCATTCCACAACGCCGAACGCTTCTTGGCCCATTCGGCATCCGCACCGGCCGGAAGCACGATCTCGGCATGCTCAACGCCGGAGCGCCGCGAGAAATCATGCACCAGGCCATCGCGTTCGTTTTCCAGCCGTTCGGCGGCACGATAAGCCGCAGAGGCGACGGAGCTACGCCCGGAGGCTCGCGAGATAGGTTTCATGCTCAAATGGTAGAGCGCCATACCACTATCCTACTACCAAGCGCTGAGTTGCGAAGCAACTCGTAAGTGCGCCCTTTCATAATCTTGCTGACGCTCGATTTGGCGCGGGAAGTCAGACAACCGGGAATTAGATACAGGAATAAGGTGGCAAAATATGGCGTTCTAACTCGGTCTCTGCGAGAATTGAGTATGCAAACGATCTGCGCACGCTGCAACATGCCTATGCTCTGCGAGCCAGAAGGTGGATGCTGGTGTTCCACTCTACCGCATATCTGGCCGGTGCCGGGGGATGACGGCACCGAATGTCTCTGCCAGAATTGCCTTGAACAGCGGCAAGATCAGGCGTTGAAAGCGGCGGCTGATCTTAATCAAGAGGAATGAACATGGCGAAGAAAACCATCGAGGAACGGCTGGCCCAGCTTGAAGCCCAGCGCCAGACCCTGAAAGCCAGGCTCAGCAAGCAGGAACGCGCCAAAGATACCCGCCGTAAAATCCTGCTCGGCGCGCTGCTGCTGCACCGTCTCGGCGAGGATAACCGTGCGTTCGACCATACCCTGAAAGAATGGCTGCAACGCGAATTGCCCGGCTTTCTCACCCGCGCGGACGACAAAGCCCTGTTCGCCGATCTGCTGGCCGCATCGAACACAAAACCGCAAACTCCCGCGTCGGGGACATCTGAGACCGGCACGGTCGATCTTCTCACGCCACCAGCGGCGTAAAGGCTACGCCTTGCGGGCACGACCGCAAGGCGTAGCCTGGTTGCCCGCAACCGCGTCGAAAGCCCGAGGCGATAAAGCCACCTTCTTTCCTCAAAACCATCTTTGCGGTGCGGCCACTACCCGTGGCCTTGTGCGCCAGAGCGAGCGCGGAGCGGGAGCCGCGTAGCGCGGCCCGAAGGGCCGTCTGGCGTTGTCCATGACAGTGACAACTAAAACCAGGACACAGTTTCCCAAGTGTGATTTGGCCGTTGGCCTATCCACCCGTGCGGCCCTGTTGGGCCGCCACTCTAAAACATAAATCGCGTAGCGATTTACCGCGCCATTCTGCCTTCCTTACCGGTCATCGCGGTTTTGAGCTGCAACAGGGCACGCTCCAGACCGTCTTTCGGTTCTACCCCTGGATAAGAAAGAGATAAAAAATCTTGATTCAGGGTTCCAGGAGGGTTTTCCGACTCAGCAGGTAAACCAAGGGAAACGCCACCAACCGCCTGCCCTCCCCGGCTCCGCTCCAATCCCTGAGCGCACGGCAAAGGGTCGCGGAACACATAGGCGTTGCTGGTGCGCACCAGCCGCGAGCGCAGCGTCAGCTTGCCGAACAAATCCAGCTCGCGAAACTGCACCCGGGTCAGCCGGTTCACCCAGGTCAGTACCTCGGCCGCCTCTAGCGCCTTGATCGCCTCGTACACCGTGTCCCGGCAGCACTGCGCCCGCTTGGCGATGCTCTCATAACTTGGGAAGCACCGCCCATCCCGGCTGTTGTGGAAGCCCCACAGCAACGCCTCCAGCACCTCCAGCGTGGCCCGCGTCAGTGGGCCGCGATGTTGCCCCGGTCGCCTGTGCCGCGCCGACCAGGCCCGCGCATAAACCATGATCCGCGCCTTGGCGTTGCCATCCAGCGGCAGACACCGCCCCTGGCCGAAAACCTTCTCCCGCCGCCGGCTGAAACGCTCGGGCAATACAGCGATCGCACTCATCAAAATCTCCGTCAGGTTGCCAAGCAACCCGCCAGATGCGGCCGGAAATCGGCACAAGTCCGCCCATGGCAAGAATTCACTTGCAAAAGACGGAAAGGTGGGAGAAAACATGTTTACCAGACATTTGTTTCTCCGGCCTTTGCCGGTATGCACGGCCCGCCCCTCGGCGGGTTTTGCTATTTCTGGGCTATAATCTCCAGGCCAGAAGGTTGAAATTCACGGGACGCGAATCGCCTCGCGTCCTTAGCCTGCACATATCAGCAACGCATTGCAAACGCTTGATTCTATCTGTTATATGGCCAAACAATCATTGACGCATCGAGGTTTGTTTAGTTCCATGTAATATTGCAAGCATGATTGCAGTATTACATGGAAGACTTGATGTATTGATGTAACCACGATTGTGTGCTTGAAATTAGCCAGACATCATATCAACCGTGGATGACACTATGCAAATTATCGTACTGGCTAGCCGTAAGGGTGGAGCTGGAAAGACAACGCTTTCCTGTCATCTTGCTGTCGAAGCAGAGCGGGCCGGCGCTGGGCCAGTAGCTATCATCGACACCGACGACATGGCCGGGCTATCGAAGTGGTGGGATGCCCGGAAGGCAAAAACGCCTATCCTAACCAGGGCGGAGCCTGATCTGTCGTCAGCACTCGACGTGCTGCGTGCACACGGCATTAAAACGGTCATCGTCGACACGCCGCCGGCAATGAACCTCCACGTGGCCGACACGATTTCTCTGGCCGATCTGGTGTTGATCCCGGTCCAGCCCAGCCCCGATGACCTGCGTGCAGTCGGTGCGACTGTCGAAATGGTCAGCGCGGCGAAAAAGAAGCTTGTCTTCATCATCAACCGGGTGAAACCACGAGTTAAATTGACAGGGGAAGCGGCTATAGCCCTAAGCCAGCACGGCGTTGTTTCGCCAACATTCGTCTGGGACCGAATCGACTATGCTGCCGCCAAAGTGGACGGCCTCACCGCACCTGAAATCGACCCACATAGCCAGGCCGCCAAAGAGATCCGCGAGCTATGGTTCTACGTCAACTCCCGCCTGGAGATGTCCCGTGACTAAACAACCACTATCTCCTCTGAGCTCCATCATGCCCGCCAAGGGTGAAGCCGCGAAAGTGGAAACGCTGCCGGAAGTCACCGTGCCCGTGCACGACAATAGCGTTCCGGCCAAGGAGGGGCGCGATACCATAACCGTAAGAATCACAACTCGTAACAATGAACGACTGCGCATCATGGGTTTCAAAGAACGCATGAACAAACAGACGATGCTGGACGAAGCAATTGAAGAATATCTAACCCGGCGAGGGTATTAACATGCCTCCGATTGATCTGTTGTTGTATCGATATGGATATCCCATGCGATAGAACGGCCCTATGCTACTTTTCTATTCCGCTAAGCTGTACAGGCTGAAGCAACTCGTCGAACCCCGTCGCGCGATAATTTGCCTTGGCAAACAACTTTATCATGCCGCAGCATGGTGTGTTTCTTTCGTCTTTCTCTTCTGTCGAGCAGGCAATGCCGAAAGGGCAGGGGGGTCGCGATCGAGCAAAAGCAGGGCGCTACTCACGGCCCGGCTAGGCAGCAAATCGCCGGTTTCATATTTCTGAAAAGCTCGCGGCCCACCGCCGATCAGCTCGCCCGCAACCGCCTGGGTAAGCCGCAGCTTCTTGCGGATGCGCTTGATGTCGGTCGGCTCCAACAGCGCTTCCACCCTTGCCTTGAGCAGGTTCAACGCCCGGTCAGACACCTTCATGTCCTCCCCCGAGTGGATGCTCTCGTTAGAGGCGTCACAGTACCAGCCCGGCATATCAATCGTCAGGCTTTCCCCCTTATAAGCGAGGGTCATCGGCCGCACCGCGCGGTACATCGGCACCCCGGTTTCGGGGCAAACAGGGCTAGTCATCGCCTTTCTCCTTGAATGACAACAACAAAAATTCGGTCACAACATCCGCCGTGAACTTGACGTAGAGCGTGCCGACCGCAGAGGGCACATGGTAAACATCCTGCCACAGCCGATGGTCAGCAAAGGCCGTCATTGACTTATAAAACTGCGACCGCCGCATGCTTTGGAGCGTCGCCACGATCTCGGCGCGGCCAAACCCCAAAGCCGCCGCCCCACGCAGGGCAGTACCTGTGGCGTTTAGCTTGTCGTCCGCAACAAAAGCCGCCTTGAACGCCTCCAGGTCGTAGGTCGGCTTCCGCTTCTCCATTACGCCATTTTTACACCATTATGATGTATTGTCAATCACAATCAGTCGCCATCACTCAAACCCTAATCCGCTCGACCTCATCGAGGCTGATCTCGTCCTGCCGCCGATCATAGAGCTGGGTGGTCCGGGTCGAAGCATGATTTGCCATGGCGGCGGCGTTTTCCAACGTGCCGCCGTTTTTCAGATAGGCCGTGATCCCGGTCGCCCTAAAACTGTGGTTTCCCACCTTGGTCGCAATATCGGCCGCCGTGGCACGTCGGCCGATCATCGCATAGGCGTTGGCCTGGGGCAGGGGGGTGCGCGTAAGCTTGCCGGTCCCTCGACCGATGGTACGAAATAACGGCCCCTTGGCGTCGTCGACCAGGCCAGCCCCCTCGATATAGGCGTGCAGATAGGCTTCAAGGTTATGGTGGCAGGGCATTTCGTGCTGCTTGCCGCCTTTCTCGCGCAACCGCACCCATAACCGGCGCTTCTGCGTAAAAACGTCCTCGACCTTCATCCCCAGCGCCGCACCAATCCGCGCGAAGGAATAAACCATCAGCGCGATCAGCGCCCGGTCGCGCAGGCCTGCCGGTGTCGCCACGTCGATGCTGTCCAGCAGCGCGCGCGCCTCTTCCGGCTCCAGCACCGGCGTCTTGCCGGTTTTCACGATATGGCGGGGGCCACGGACCGAGGCAGCCGGGTTCACCGGCACGATCTGGCCCGTCACCAGCCAGTCGAACAAATGCCGCACGGCCGCCAGGCGCAGTTTCGCGGTTGGGGCGGCATGCTCGCGCGTCTGCAATTCTACCCAAGCCGCGACATGCAGCGGCTGCACCTGGGCGATTGAACGCACACCGGCATCCTCACTCCAGGCCAAAAAATCTGCCACGGCCCGCATATAGGCCCGGCGCGTGTGCGGGTTGCGGATGTTGGCGGCAAAAAATTCCATAAAGCGGATGCTGGCTTGTTCACCGGCAACGGCGACAAGAGCGGGGAGGGCGCCAAGTGCGGTGACCGGGGCGAGTTGGTTCATGGCGCTCAGAACCCGTTCCGCTCCAGATCAATCACCCGCACGATCATCGCCCGGCGCGGATCGAAGGGCAGATCCTCAAATCCAAAGCGCCTATAGAAGGCGCGCAACTCATCATCGAGCGGATGTGTCACAACGCCAAAACATCCAATGTCTTTTGAAAAACGCACCGCTGTTGTGAGCGCGAACCACATCAGCGAGCGCGCATAGCCACGGCCTTGGTACCGCCGGTCAACGGCAAGCTGGCCAAGCAAAATCGCCGGCAACGGATCGGGCTGATTGCGTTGCGCCGGTTTAGGCAAATAGGCCCGCTCAATCTGCGCGCTGCTGAGCGAGACATAGCCCGCGATCTCGCGGGTCTCCGCAGCGCACACCACGCTCGTGCGTGAGGCCCCGCTTTGCTGGTTGCGCCAGGCGTTGCGCCGGAACCATTGATTGAGAGAATCCCGGCCACAGTCGAACCCTTCGCGGTCGTCATCGCCGTTGAGGGGGCGCGGCGATATCAGTCCTGCCATGCAGGCCCGGCTGCGGCCAAGTCACGCAAGGCTGGCACCTGCTTGGCAGGGGCCAGCGCCCAGGCCTCGAAGCGTTCCCAATCGGCCGCTGGAATGGTGATGATCCGGTGATCGAGCAGCGCAAGCTCCGCCGCTTCCAAAGCTTTGCGACGCATAAAGTCGCTGAGGTTCGTCCGCGCCTGGGCAGCGGCGGCTTCCAGAAGATCGCGTTCGCTGGGGCTGACCCGAACGCTCACCAGGGGATTGGGAGCGGGCATTTTATATTCTCCTGTTGTACAGGTAGGACAATGTCATACAACCAACCGCGCGTCAATACATTATTTGATAAAGGACATTATCATATATAGACTTGGCAGGCGGTGTGAATTTCATTGTACGGCTTCATTCCGTATGGTACGGCTAGGGAAATTAAGGAGTTCCCATGCCACGCCCTCACGCTGAAACCGGCCGCGTCGAATTGCGGCTCCGGCCCGAAGACAAAGCAACGCTCACGCGCGCCGCGTCGCTCCGGCGGCTTGACCTGACCGGCTATATTCTCGGCACGGTGCTACCAAAGGCGGCGGCGGAAGTCGCCGAAGCCGAACGGCTCACGCTCTCCGAGCGGGATTCGCTGCGCGTTCTTGCCCTTCTCGAAAACCCGTCCGCGGCACCAGATCGTCTCGTGCGGGTTGCAAAGGCCGGCCTCACGCTCCCATGACAGCCCTTGTCTGGGAGGAAGCGGCAATCACTAAGCAGCATGATCGCGCGGGCTTCGATTGCGGAGATGCAGACCTCAATCTCTATGTGCGAAAATTTGCCCGGCAAAACCACGAAAGCGGCGGCGCCAAATGTTTTGTCGCGGCCCCTGCCAGCACGCCGGCACGCATCCTCGGTTTTTACACGCTCAGCCCCGCCTCGCTTGAATATGCCCGCACGCCCGCGTTCGCGAAAAAGGGCCTCGGGCGCTATGACGTGCCGGTGTTTCGGCTCGGCCGCTTGGCCGTCGATACCAGTGTGCAGGGCCGGGGGCTGGGCGGCGCTCTGCTGCTTCGTGCCGCTGATCGCTGTATCCGCGTTGCGCAGGATGTCGGCGGCGTTG